>CAXTPJ010000146.1:0-7132 GCA_964245855.1 uncultured Ferruginibacter sp.
TTCTGCGTAATTCAGCAATACTTCTGCATAACGGAAGTAAACAAAATTGTGCAATGTGCTGGAGTAGATTGCTGCCCCACTAACCGATTCAAAGTTGCCCATGAATTTGCGCATGTAATAAGCTGTCTTGGTTTGCTGAATAGTTCCACCTGGTTTATCAATGCCACCATCAAATGTTTCTACCGGGCGGTTTAGCCATAAAGCGCCATTGTAGAAAATAGTGCTTGTTAAACGTGGGTCACGATGACTATAAGGATCGTTGGGGTTGTAATCGGATGTTGCATCTGTGATGGCTTTTCCTTCATCTGTAGTAAATGCATCCACCAGGTTTTGCGTAGGACTGGTAACCCCATTGGCACCTGCGGAAGCATAGCCTACCGGGCCATTGTTTACTTCAACATCAGTGCTCGGGCCGTTTTGGCGCCAGAAAATAATTTCGCTGTTATTGCCCACCGGTCTTGCCTGGGTAAGAAATACATCATTGAATGATGGTTGCAGGCTGTATGTTCCAAGATCCATCAATTCTTTTGCCGCATCTGCCGCCAGTTTCCAGCGATTGTTATCAGCATTGGTGTAACCAGTCAAAGGATTGGATGCATCAATATTGCCACCATTGAACAATGGGCTGGCAGCATACAACAACACTTTCGCTTTTAAAGCCATGGCAGCTCCTTTTGTTATCCTGCCATAAGTAGTCCCGTTGATCATTTCCTGCGTACGCAGGCTGTCTTTAATATTATTGCATTCGCTTACAATGTAGTTCACACAATCTTCAAACGACCTTCTTGGCAATTGTATATCATCATTCAATTGGCGTACACTGTCACCAATGATTGGTACACCACCATATCTTTTTACCAGTTCAAAATAAAGCCATGCCCTTAAAAACCTCGCCTCAGAGCGGTAGGCAGCCCTTGCCGGTTGGCCATTGCTTAATTTTTCAGCCATCGGCACATGATTGATGTTAATCGAAAAAACGGTGGCATCACGAATGGCAGTATAATATTTCGACCATACATTGTCAGCATTTGTATTAACTGCACTGTAGGCTCCGGTTGCAATTTTTTGCACTTCAGGAATTCCTGACTGAGAAGATATCGCATCATCAGAAGCAGCATCCAGGTAAGTACCACCAACCCTGTTATGGTTGTAAGGAAGCGCCTCTGCATAAGTAGTCAGCAAAAAACGCATGGCGTAAACACCGGCAGAATCTTTCGGATCAAACGCAATCTCCGGTGGTATTTGCTGGCCCAATGGTGTACTTTCATACACCTTGCGGCAGGATGATAATACTATTACAAAAAGGAATGTAACAGTAGCGACTATGCGAAAACATTTGTTCATTTGTTATGATTTTATTTGATCTGCTATATTTTAATATTGATACCGAAGTTGATTACCCTTTGTACAGGATAGCTTGGTAAAGAAACTTCAGGATCTACCTGGTCGTACGCTGACCAGGTGGCGAGGTTCAGCCCATTGGCAAATATTTTTACACCTGCCAGTTTTAATTTCTTTATCAAATGATAAGGCAGGTTGTATTCTACATTTACATTTTTCAGGCGGAAATAATTTCCGTTTCTTAAGAAAAAAGAATTGGAAGTAAAGAGTGGATTGTAGTTGTATCCATTACCACCTGCTGTTAACCTTGGATAAGTTGCAATACCATCATTTTCCGGTATCCATCTTCCCTGGATTTGTTCATAAGCTTGAGAAAAACCATTGTTTTGTCCCTGGAAACCTGCATCAGTATATCCATTGTTTACATACATCTCCCGGTTGCTTACGCCCTGCAGCAATGCACTTACTGCAAATCCTTTATAGCTGAACCCAACATTTAACCCGTAATAAATTACCGGTCTTTCTTTACCTACCGGTGCAATATCAAACTGGTCAATCACACCATCGCTGTTGAGGTCTTTGTATTTAAAATCGCCAACATGCGGAGTGTACCCAACAATGGTTGCTGCACTGGCGGCTTCTGCTGCGGTTTGAATAAACCCATCAGCAATTAAACCATAGCGCTGCCCAACCGGGTGGCCTGTTTGCTTGTTCCATTCGTAGCGTTGAAATTGTTCATCCATGAACACCACGTTGGAAGCCTGCAGGGAAGCATTACCGGTAATGAAATAGTTGAAGTTTTTGAAATTGCTTTGGTAAGTCATGGTTAATTCCACACCCTTGTAGGTATCGATGCCGATGTTTTCAACCGGGTAGTTTTGACCGATCAGTTCAATAGTTTTACCACGCCGCTGCAACACATCAAAATATCTTTCATAATAATAATCAGCAGTTAACTGAAAATGATTGTTGAACAAAGAAACATCGAGGCCGATATCCAGTTTATTGGCTTTTTCCCAGGTAGCATCTACGTTTGCCAAAGTTTGATTTCCCGGCGTACCACTTTCTGCCAAACCACCTGAATTAGGGTATGCGCTACCGATACCGTAAGTACCTGCAACATCCTGGTAGTATTGGCGGTAAACGAAGTAACCATAATTATCAATATTAGCATTACCAGTCCTTCCGTAAGTAGCCCTCACTTTCAGCATGTTGATCCAGGTGGCATTTTTGCTGATGAAATCTTCTTTTGCCAGGTTCCATCCAAGCCCTCCTGCATAAAACCAACCACGTTGTTTGCCTGGCTGATAACGATCATAACCACTATTGTTTAAAGCAGCTTCTGCAAAATATTTTCCCTTGTAACCATAAGATACTTTTCCTGCGTAGTTGGTTAAAGCAGAAGGGATATCATAGTTAAACAAAGATGTTTTCCTGTCTGCCAGCAACATCGCACTCAGGTTGCCGCTGCCCACTTTTCTGTCGTAACCCAAAGAAGCCTGCGCAAAAGTATAGCGGGCCCATGAGGTAGCCGTAAAGCTATTGGTCTGGTTAACGATGCTACCATACCTGTTATAAGTTGAATCACCGGCAGAAGATACAGCCAGGCTAAAAACCGGCGCCTGTTTGCTGCGGTTGATAAGTGAAGATGATTGTACAGACACATTTCCTTTTGCCTTGAACCATAAACCAGGAACCCAATCATCAAACTTGTAAGCCAGGTCAAGATTGGCCATTACATCTTTGGTATTATCATTTTGATAACCGGAATTCTGTACCATTGATAACAGGTTATTGCGGTAGTTTGCGTTACCACCGTAAGAACCATCAGGATTACGAACTGCATAAGCATTGTTAGGCGTGCTGAGCAAAGTATTCAAAATGGTTCCAGATCCGGCACCCGGCTGATTGCCCTGTTGCAAACGGCCAAACAGTTGCAGGCCGATGTTGAAATTCCTGTTTACATCAATTTCAACTTTTGAGTTGATGAGGTAACGTTTCAACTGAAGATTGGTATTGTAAGAATTGGCATCATCTGTTTTATAAAACCCATCCTGGTTTAAGTAACTCAATGCTACGATGTAACGGGCCGCTGCCCCTCCCCCATTTACATTGAGGTTATACCTTGTAAGCAACGGATTTTTTTTGATGATGGTATTGTACCAGTTTACATCAGGATGGCCAATTGGATCAGTTCCATTGCGATATGCGTTGAAATCGGCGCCAGTGTACGCAGGGCTTCTTCCATCGTTTAACAGCGCTTCATTTACCAGGTAGGCATATTTGTAAGCCGGCAAAGGATCCTGCAAACCAAGAGATGCCTGTGTTCCGGTTTCTGCAGTAAAAGATAAATGCGGCGCTCCTGCCTGGGGCAATTTAGTTGTTACCAGCAAAGCCCCTCTTGAACTGTTTTGTCCGAGCAAAACGGTTGACAACGCATCTTTCAAAATAGAAACCGATTCAATGCTTTCCGGATCGAGGGAATAAATTTCTCTTTGTACACCATCCACAATGGTTAAAGGCGATTGGCCAAAACTTGCTGCATGTCCCCTCAACTGGATATTGAATTCCGTGTTATCAGTTGGGCCAATGCCGCTGTTATTTTTGGGGATATTACCAACAAAAATATCAAGGTCAGTCAGCCCGCTGGTAGTAGCAGTGTAAAAACCACTTGTCTGGTTTACGTTTAAACCTGCAAGTCTGCCGGGCAAAGCATAAGCATACAAAGAAGCAGGTGTAGTACTCAACTCGTTACTGTAAACGGTGGAGATAGACCCTAACATCCTGTCGGCGGTAGTAGTGCCATACAGTACATTCATTTTCTGCGTTGCAGCCGCAACACTATCTGTTGCTGCTGCGCTGTGCAGGTAGCGGTCGGTAAGTTTTACAAATATTTCGTTGCTGCTGGCTACGTTTTTTTCTGCAAGATCAAACAGCGGATGTTTGAATACGAATGTTGCCGGCACTACGGCGGCAATGGAAAACTTGCCATCATTATCAGTAGTGGTTGTTACAGCAGTCCCTTTAACGGTAACGAGTACACGCTTTAAGGGGCGGCTGTAATCGTCGGCCACTGTTCCTGTTACAGTAACACTTTTTGCCGTGGCATTTTGTGCATAAGCACTCTGGCATAACAGCACTATTCCTAAAAAAATTGCTGTGCAGGTTATTTTAAAGCAGTTATAAAACATATAATATTTTTAAGGATCGAAACGTATGATTAACAGATTACTGGCATTTGAATGTGTAAAGGAATGGTTCGGTACCCCCACCATATCCAACTTTGGTAGCGCCGGATGCATCGGTGAAGAAATATTCCATTCTTGCCAGGTGTTGTGCATCTGTAAGTGAAAAGAATTGCCTTGGCCATATATCAATGCGCCATCTTCCTGCACCAAGAGATGTTAACTGGCTTGCAGCTACCTGGCGGCAAACCTCTATCCTGCTGCCATCGGTTAGTACACCGGTTGCACACAGGTAAATAGATGTAGCAGTTTGTAAAGAATTAGCCGCAACGCCTGCATCAAAACCAATGGTGATGATATCATTATCTAAAGAAGTCCTTGGCTCAACTGTTGCCAGTTGTGGATTACAGAAGTCGATCAGATCGCCGGTACCGTTTACTGTAAAGCAGCCCGGGAAGAAAGAGCCATAGCGGTCTGTAGCACTCAGCCCATCAGTGCTGTTAGCAACAACATACGCCAGTTTAAAAGAAAGGTTATCAGTAGTGGTAGGCATGCTTAAACTTACAGTAGCATATTCTGTACGGTTTCCATCGACTGACAGATCTGCATTTGAATAAAACGCTACCCATTCCCAATCATTGATCAGGTTGGCGCCGTTACCAATTTTAGCTGCCAGGTAATTAGGCCAGTTGAGGCCGTTGCCATTGGGAGCTGCCTGGCCATCAGGTATCACAGTCATTTGCTGTGGGCCTGAGGTTAGTGTACTGGTGAAAGTAGCCCTTGCTGTAGTAGCAGCATGCCATAATTTAGGCACCAGTACTGCTATCATCAGTTTGGAAGTTTGGCCGGTGTTTGTTTCTACTTTTACATTCAATGTTACATTGAGTGTTTCTCCGCCATTAATGCTGGATGGCTGCACAACACTTTGAATGCTCATGCTGCAACTAATGATTATTACAACGATCATTGTTGCGAGTATCCTTACCAGGTAGTTATGAAATTTTTTCTTGGAAGACTTCATTTGATTGATTTTATCCGGATGAATAAATTGTTGTTTTAATCTGCTTGCTGCAGCGTGTACTGATAAGTATTCAGGATACAACCCGGGCTGCAGGAAATAATAATATTTCTAACACCGCCTGTTACAGGATACTGTATATCTGAACTGACCGCTGTATCGCTTTGTGCTTTAAAAGACATCCTGAAAGGATAAGTAGCATCATCAAAAGACCAGGTCCCGCTTTTGCTTACAATAAAAGGAACAGGGTTTTGAATAGTGTAACTGCTGTCAGTAAAAGTGATCCGGAAATCATCAAATTTGAAGCGGGCTGTAAGGTCTGTCCCGTTTCTTAACGCTTTGATTATTTTCCAGCTACCATTGATCCCTTTAACAGGTTCTGCAGGTATAGTAGTGTTATCTTTTTTGCAGGAAAAAGTAAGCAGCAGCAAGAACAGCAATGAAAGACTCATTATTTTTCTCATAACGGCAATGGGTGTTTATTTAAAAAAATAAAATGAACTGTTTTTTTAGTAGCCTGGATTTTGAAGTAATTCCGGCGATTTGGCGATTTCTTTCAGCGGTATTGGCCACAGGTACATTGCCCTGGTAAAATTGTGTTTGCGTACATTGAAAATATTGTACGTAACAGCAGCACCATTTCTTTTTACTTCTATACCGTGCATTTGTAAATTCTCTGTTTGTTCTGCAATTTTCCAGCGGCGTACATCAAAAAAGCGGTGTCCTTCATACGCCAACTCAATCCTTCTTTCATTTTGAATGGCTACACGCATCTGGTCTTTTGAAAGGCCAACAGGTAATTGAAAAGGCCTTAAACCGGCACGCTGGCGAACTGCTTCCACCGCCTGGTACACTTCAGTTGTAGCGCCATCCACTTCATTGGTAGCTTCTGCAAAATTCAAAACGATCTCTGCATAACGCAGCAATGGAAGGCAGCGGCTTGCTTCGGCCAAACCATTGTTGATCACACTTGGGTCGATCATTTTATAGATGTACAATCCTGTTGGAGTTCCTTTGAATACTGCATCGCCGCTTGCTGCAACCGGAGGCGTCATCGCCGTATTAGTATACAGCAATAACGGGCTTGGAGCATTGGAACCAAAAGTGGTACGCAATGTTGAATCATGCATGATAGAATAACCTAACCTTGGATCCCTGTTATAATATGGCAGGTTGGGATTGTAACCGGATGCAGGATCTGTAATAGGCAAACCATTGCTCATAGGAAAAGCATCAACCATTTCCTGGTAAGGGAAAGGGCCGCCGCTACCACCTCTTGATGGCACATCCCATAATGATTCCAGGTATTTATTCTGCCCCATCATTCTTGCCAGGATATATTCTGTATTGTACCGTTGGGTAAATAATTTCTGAAAGCCATAACCTTTTTCTCCGGCAATAGTAGTAGAATCAATATACAACGAATAGGCACCCGTGGCAATAACCGCCCTGGCTGCATCTGCCGCCAATCTCCAGCGGTTAATATTTGCATCCGGGTAAGCAACTATGGAAGCCAGCTCACCACCTTCTGCAGTACCGCCGTTGTTGAACAACGGGCTGGCTGCAAAAAGAAGCACCCTTGATTTTA
>CAXTPJ010000147.1:0-7128 GCA_964245855.1 uncultured Ferruginibacter sp.
CAGGGGGTTTTTAGCATTGTAGTTTTAAAAGGCGACCAAGTAGAGTTTACCAGCGTAGGGTTTAAGCCAAAAACGGTTATTATTCCAAAAGATATTGCGGGCAACCAGTACAGCATGATCCAGTTGATGGTAACGGATACCGTTTATTTAGCAGCCACCATAATAAAGCCGAGGCCCACCCGGGAGCAGTTTGAACGGGATTTTTTGAACACCAATATGCCCGATGATAACCTGGAAACTGCCCGTAAAAACAACGATGAAAATACCCGGCGCATGCTGATGGCCACATTACCAAGGGATGGTAAAGAAGCTGTTGGGAACTATCTTACCAAGCAGGCCGCTAAAAATTACTACAACGGCCAGTTGCCGCCACAAAATATCTTCAATCCTTTTGCCTGGGGCGAATTTATTAAGGCCTGGAAGCGGGGGGATTTTAAAAAGAAGAATTAGCAGCCTTGCGCTCATAACTTACTGCCTTACAGATTTATAAGTCGATTTTTTGCTACAGTACTTCCGTTTAAATTATTAGCACCGCCGGATAATTTTTGGCCGGTTTCTCCGTTTTTTGTTTTGTAACTTTAGGTTGTTATTCATTACCCCGATAAAATTGGTTTCACATGCTTTTTTTTCTGAATGGCTTCATGGGCTCCGGCAAATCTCATTGGGGAAAAGCCTGGGCTGCCAGCTATAAACTGGGTTTTATAGACCTGGATGAAGCCATTGAAGTAGAAGAAAATAAAACGGTGGCTGATATTTTTGAAACCAAAGGCGAAGCTTATTTCCGCACCCTGGAGGCAAAAGTGTTACGGAATACAGTGGAATTTAAAAACAGTATTATTGCCTGCGGCGGCGGCACCCCCTGTTACCACGATAACATGCAGTGGATGAACGAAAACGGCATCAGCATTTACCTTTCTGCCAATCCGGAAGAAATTTTACGCCGCCTTATCAATATCCAGAACAAAGAAAAAAGGCCGCTGATCAATAAACTCAACAAAGCCGAACTCATTTTTTTCATAGAACAAAAAATGAAAGAACGGGAGCCTTTCTACCGTCAAGCGAACATCATTTTAGAAAGCGCTGACATCACCGACAATACATTTGAAGAAAAAATACTGACGTACTAAGCTGCGTCATTTTTTTGCCATAAAGTTTTCCGTCTTCATTAAAATGCTGATCTCCAGGAAAAGTTAAGCAACTTTGCAACTCAAATAAACTGCTTAACCTTATCAATCATTCATCAATGCATAAAAATTTTTTGATCACCGCTGCTTTATTGGGTGCACTCACTGTAGTATTAGGCGCTTTTGCCGCACATACATTAAAAGAAATACTTGATGCCGGTGAAATGCAGGTTTTTGAAACCGCAGTAAAATACCAAATGTACCATGTACTGGCTTTACTGGCAGTGGGTATTTTATATCAGGCTTTCCCGGTTAAACAGTTACGCATAGCAGGCAATCTTTTTATTGCGGGCATTGTATTGTTCAGCGGTTCTTTGTATTTACTCACTTTTATCAAACACCAGCAAATAAATGCTTTGTGGATTGGCGCTGTTACACCATTGGGTGGCTTGTGTTTTATAGCCGGCTGGGTTGTACTGGCGTTGGGCATTGCTAAAAAAACTACAGCTTAACGGCGTAATGCAGGGTAACCAGTGTACCGTTTTTATTCTCAATGGAAAAGCCCATATTCATATCTTCCATGCGTTTGCGCATGTTTTTCAACCCATTGCCAAAGCGCCGGATTTTATCGAGGTCGATGCCTATGCCATTGTCGTGAATGTACAAAGCGAATCCATCGGGTACCTGCCTTAATGTAATGGTAACTTCGGTAGCCTGCGCATGTTTCAACACATTGTTCAATGTTTCTTTGATCACTAAGAAAACATTTTTTCTTATTTCGCCCCAAACCGGCAGGTCGGGCAGTCCTTCCATGATGTCGATCTTGCAGGTGATGCCGGTGTTCTCAAAATATTCCTGTGAATAACTGCGGATATAGGCAATCATATTTTCCAGCGAATCATTGCTGTTGCTCATGGCCCAAATAATGGCGTTCATATTATTGAGCAGTTCATTGGCAGAGTAAGATATTTTTTCGATGTCGGGTAAAAGGTCCTGTCCTGGTTTGTTCTTCGCCAACTCACTATACAAACGGATAGCAGTAATACCGGCGCCCAGGTCGTCATGCATATCGGCGCTGATGCGGTTCCTTTCTTTTTGCCTTGCACCCAATACCGCCAGTTTTGTTTCGTACAACTGCTTTTCTGCTTCCAGTTTCAATGCTTCCTGTTCCTGTATTTTTTCAATCAGTTCCACCCTGTTTTTGTAAGTAAGGCCGAGTAAAAAGAACATCAATTCAAAAACGATCCCCAGTTCGTAATAAAAAAGCGGGCTGTAAAAAAGTTTGTTTTTGTGTTGAGGAAAAAACATGAAAAACATGGATACAATGGCAAAAGAGATCATCATTACATTGCCGGCGGCCAGGTATTTCAGCAACCTGCTTTTTTGCATAATGGCTACAACAATATACACGATACCAATGGCCAGCGCTGTTATCTTGATGCCATTTTCGATGATGTGCTGCAGGTGAAAATGATCGGTGAAAAAATGCAGGAAAGTAAATGCACAAAGCGATAAAAAGACCAGCCATTCTTCCAGCAAAAACAATTTATTCAATCTCGGGAAATTGGTTTGAGTGTCTAAGAATTTCCTGGTAAAAGCAATGTAAAAAATAGTGCCGGTTGCCAATAAAGTAAAAGCAATGTAGCTCACAAACAGGCTTGCCGCAACGCCTGCTTTTTTCTCAAACCAGGTACTGAAAAAAAACAGCAGCAACATGCAGGTAACATAGCAGCCATACAATGCAAATTCTGTTTTACGGTTCAGTGAAAAATTGGCGATAGAAAAAAGCAGCATCATCAACAGCACACCGCAAAACAGGTAGCTCACAATCTGCAATCCATCGTTTTTGTGGTATTGAATTTTCTGATATTTCAGCAAATGCCCTCTCTGTATCAATTGAGGCTGCAGGTAAGCAAAAATAGTTTTGGTAAAATACAATTCTACAAGGTAGGTCTGTTTACTGCCGGCCGGAATTTCTAAAGGTTGATAACCATCGCCTTCGCTTTTGTCCTGAACAGCTACCAATTGTCCGTTGGCTGCCAGCCTGAATACTTTAATGCTGCGAAAAGAAATGCCGGGGTAAAAATAAACGCTGTCGGTGCTGCTGCCCGAGTTTTCGAGGTTCAATCGAATATATGCCCTTTTCGTAACCCATCTTTCAGGAATGTAGTTTTTGATCCTGAATTGTTGCAATGGGGTCCATTGTTGCTGAAGCGCTTGCTGAGGTGAAACGGTTTCGGTGCTGTCAATGAACAGCAAGCAGTTTTTCAATTGCAGCGAATCATCAATATCGGCCACATCGATGTAAGCAACCGTATCGGCCGTTTGCGCCTGCGACAGCAAATGGGTAAACAAAAGTAAAAGAATAAGACTGGTAGTCCGCAGCAGTTTCATCGTATCAAACCTACATCATTTAGGGCATATCTTTTAACTAAAATGCCGCAGGGGCAAGTGCTTTGAGTAATGGTTTTATTATCTTTGTTTTCAATGGCAAAGAAAGTGAAACAGGATAAGCCCGGTGCAAAAGGCAGCGCCACATTAAAACAACACAGCGAACCCACGATTGAAGTAAAGCAGTTGCTGCAAGACGAACGCACCCATAAAATAACCGGCGCCATCTTTTTGCTTATGGCGTTTTTATTATTCATCGCCTTTACCTCTTATTTATTCACCTGGGAAGAAGACCAGGACAAAGTATTCGGCACCGGCGCCAGCCTGTTTTGGGGCAGCAATGTAAAAGTGAGCAACCTGCTGGGAACGCTCGGCGCTTTTTTATCGCACTTCTTTATTTTTAAAGGCTTTGGCGTTGCCTCTTATTTTGTATGCAGTTTCTTTTTTGTGATCGGCGTTAATTTGTTTTTCGGCAAAAAAATATTCTCCATCGTTCGTAATGTAAAGTATTTGTTCATCGGGCTGGTAGTGCTGAGTGTTACGTTTGCCGTAGTATTCAATGGCAAGGCTTTTCCGTGGGGCGGCGCTGTTGGCAATCTGGTAAGAAACTGGATGTACCAGGTAATAGGACAGGTGGGGACTCTGGCAGTGCTGGCTGTTGCTGTATTGAGTTATGTTATCTGGCGCTTTAACCCATCGTTTAAAATACCTTCTAAAAAGCTGATTGCTGCCAATGACTTGCCAGCGCCACCGGTTGAGGCTGTCGAAGAAGAACCGGAAGTTTTTGAAGAGGAAGAAGAAGAGGAGATTGCAGCACAAAAAGGTAATTCATTGAATGGGAAAGGCGGTATGGTAGAAGTACCGTTCCAGGTGAATGAGCAGCCGGTACATGATTTTGGCCTGGTTGAAAAAGAAATTGCGCCGATGGTAGTACCGCAACCGAAATTTGATGTGGTAGAAGAAGCGGAAATTGTAAAGCCTATAAAAAAGCAGGACGCTGCACCCCTGGAATTAGAAATTAAAACAGCAGAAAAAACGGCCGAAGAAGAAGTGCCTGTTAAAGCAATGGAGCATAATAAGATCGGTACTCCCTACGATCCAATCCTTGACCTGAGAGATTATAAATATCCAACCATTGATTTGCTGGAAGCGCATGGCAGCGAAAAAATTGTGCAGGATGCTGCGGAGTTGCAGGCCAATAAAGACCAGATCATCAACACACTAAAGAACTACGACATCAGCATTCAGAAGATTTCTGCAACAGTTGGCCCAACGGTTACTTTGTATGAGATCATTCCTGCAGCAGGCGTGCGTATTTCGAGGATCAAAAATCTGGAAGATGATATTGCACTGAGCCTTGCTGCATTGGGTATCCGTATCATTGCACCCATTCCCGGGAAGGGGACCATTGGTATTGAAGTGCCGAATGCAAAGAAGACAATTGTGAGCATGCGCACATTGATCAGCGCAGAAAAATTCCAGAACAACAATTTCTCTTTGCCGATTGCCATTGGTAAAAAGATCGACAACGAAAACTTTATTGTTGACCTCGCAAGCATGCCGCATTTGCTGATGGCAGGTGCAACCGGGCAGGGTAAATCTGTTGGGTTGAATGCGATCCTTGTTTCGTTGTTGTACAAAAAACACCCATCGCAACTGAAGTTTGTGTTGGTAGATCCGAAGAAAGTAGAATTGAGTATTTATAAAACGATTGAAAAACATTTCCTTGCCAAGTTGCCCGGTGAAGATGAAGCGATCATAACCGATACCAAAAAAGTGGTGCATACATTGAATGCCCTGTGTATAGAAATGGATAACCGGTATGACCTGTTGAAAGAAGCCGGCTGCCGTAACATAAGGGAATACAACGAAAAATTTGCCGCCCGTAAGCTCAACCCGGAAAAAGGGCATCAATTCCTGCCGTTTATTGTATTGGTAGTAGATGAATTCGCAGATTTGATTATGACGGCGGGTAAAGAAGTAGAAATGCCGATCGCCAGGCTGGCACAGTTGGCAAGGGCGGTGGGCGTGCATTTGATCATCGCAACACAACGGCCGAGTGTGAATATTATTACCGGTACCATTAAAGCGAACTTCCCGGCCCGTATTGCTTTTAAAGTGAGCAGCAAAATTGATAGTCGTACCATTTTAGATGCCGGCGGTGCAGAGCAATTGATCGGTAAAGGAGATATGCTGATCAGCTACAATGGCGAACTGGTGCGTTTGCAATGTGCATTTGTTGATACACCGGAAGTGGATAAGATCAATGAATTCATCGGCAACCAGCGTGGTTATGCGCAGGCATTTATGTTGCCGGAATATGTGGATGAAAAAGAAATGGAAAAAGGCGGGCTGGATATCAATGATAAAGATCCATTGTTTGAAGACGCCGCAAGGATCATTGTTTCAACACAAAGTGGCAGTACTTCTTTATTACAGCGCCGCATGAAACTTGGGTACAACAGGGCAGGCAGGTTAATGGATCAACTGGAAGCAGCCGGAGTTGTTGGCCCTAACCAAGGAAGTAAAGTGAGGGATGTGCTGATTAAAACAGATGCGCAATTGCAGGAGTTTTTGAGTGATATGATTTGATGAAGAGTTGAAGAAGTTTAAAGTTGTTGAAAGTGGTTGAATGTTGTTGAAGGGCAGGGTTTAATAAGTTTAAGGTTTAAAGTTGTTGAAAGTGGTTTAGGAGTTTAGGGTTTAGGTGTTTAGGATTTGTGGATTGTTTGTTTAGAAGCTTTTGCAAAGTCATTGAAGTGCCTGCACCGAACAACTTTAAACGTTTAAACCTCAAACGCCTTAAACGCTTAAACGTTTTGAACTCCCTGCACCTAAACAACCTTAAACTTTAAACCTTAAACTTTAAACGTTCTCAACGTCCTCCAACACTTTCTCCATCTGCATACTCCTGGAGCCTTTTACCAAAATCACCGCATCATGCAACTGCTGTGCTTTCAGCCATTCTTTTGCTTCGGTTGATTGTTGAAAGAAAATGTAGGGGTGTTGAACCTTATCAAAATCGCCACCGACCAGTACCACACTTTTCCATTGGTATTGATTGATTAAATTGATCAGCGCCTGGTGTTCAGCAAGGCTGCTGTCGCCCATTTCCATCATGCCGCCGAGTAATAAAACTTTATTGTTGCCGGGCATTTTAGCAATGTTTTCTATGGCCAGTTTCATGCTGCTGGGATTGGCATTGTATGCATCGAGGATTATTTTATTGCCATCCTTTTCTATCAATTGTGAGCGGCTGTTGGAAGGCACATAACTTTCCAGCGCTGTCTTTATTTTGTCATCTTCAACATTGAAATATTTTCCAATGGCAACTGCTACCAGCACATTCGGCAAATTGTAAGCGCCGACTAAATTCGTTTGGATGGTATTGATACCAGTGCCTTGCTGCATATTTACCTGCAGCATTTCTTTGCCTGTATCTGCAATGCCAACAATATCTGCATTGCTTGTTCCGTACGTTTTTACATTACTGATGCCTTTACTCATTTCGACCAGGTAATCATAATCCTGCATGATGAAAGCGGTGCCATTGTTAGCCCTCAAATAATCAAACAGTTCGCCTTTGCCTTTGCGCACACCTTCTTCGCCGCCA
>CAXTPJ010000148.1:0-7119 GCA_964245855.1 uncultured Ferruginibacter sp.
TGTTAGGTACCACTTCATCAGTTCCAGTTCTTCAGCTACCGGCACAGTAACTTTGCCTGAATTTTCCAACACACGCCTTACCAGTTTTGAAAATTGAGAAAGATAATTGTATGCGGCATCCGTATTTTTGGTAACAATGCATTCCTGTATGCTATTGAGGCTGTTAAAAATAAAATGCGGGTTCATCTGTGCCCTAAGTGCTTTCATTTCCAGTTCTACCATTTGATTTTGAAAGGCAGCTTTTTTACGGATGGCGTTGATGCGTTTTTTTACCAGTAAAAAAATAACAACAGCAAAAAAGCCAGCCAAGTTCAGGAGGAACCAGTTTCTTTTCCAGTAAGGCGCCTGTATAATAAAACGGTAAGTAATAGGGTTGGCTGCTTCAATACCATTTGCTGTAGCAGCTTTCAGCAAAATGGTATAACTGCCCGGGGCAAGATTAGCATATTGTATTTCGCCCCTGTTGCCAACGTATCGCCAATTACTGTCAATGCCTTTTAGCTGGCAGTAATACTGGTTGCTGAATGGATTAATAAAATTTGGAAGCGCCCAGTGAAAAACAATATTGTTTTGCTGGTAAGTTAAAGTCAACTGGTTGTTATTGATAGCATACATACTATTGTTAACGGATACCCCGGTAAGCATTACTTTTTGCAAAGTCCTGCTATCGGCCAGTAATCTATCGGGAGAAAAAGTGGTAGCATAGGTTTTTTTAGCGAATACCATGTCACCATTGTTGCGGCAATATAAAGTGCCATCCAGCAGATTGCTGATCAATCCATCCCCGGTAGTAAACCGTTTAAAGCTGTTTTGTTTTTCATTGTAACAGATCAACCCATTTTTGCAGGCCAGCCACCAATTGTTGTTTTTATCCGGCGCCATATCAAATATCTCTTTGCCAATTCCATTGGGCAGATCAATTACCTGTATTGCAGAAACGTCTTTCCATTTCAACAGCGCATTACCGGTAAAACTGTACATCCAGCCATTGCGGAAATATACCCTTGATGTAGCCACTCTTTCGCCTAATTGTTTTGCAAAAGGCTTGCTGAAAGTACTATCATGTTGGCTAAATAAAATAATCCCTTCATCCATATCTGTCATCCATACATTGCCATCCGCATCTTCGGCAGCATCCGTTATTACCAATCTTTTTTCTATGCCTACCTGTTTAATGAAGCCGCTATAGGCCCGGTGAAATTTGCGGCTTTGCATATCCATTTTCCATATTCCCTGCCGCCAGGGAAATACCCATAATTGTTGCCGGCTGTCTAAAAAAATATGCGTGATAAAGTTTGATGGTAACCTGGTACTGTCTGTTCTTTTGCCTGTAAACCAGCGCCTGTTATTGTTATTGGGATTAATGTGCACTAACCCTGCAGTAGTGCCTATCCACCAGCTATTATCCTGTTGCTTTACCAGGCTCAGCGTTGCAAAGATTTCGTTGTTTGCCGGGCTGGGAAAAATGTTATCATAAAGATCTTTAGAAATTTGCCAATTGTTTGTGTATGATTTTAACAGCCTGGTTCCTTCCCCGCCAATCAATAAGCTATCATGCCATTCATTTAGCAATACCGATTGCGATGTAATGTTGCCCTCAAAAAAGTGATGCTGAAAATGTTGCGTTGCAGGATTGGCAATGAACAACCCTTCGTTATCTGTTCCAAACCATAACCAGCCATCTTTGCTCCGGTGAATGGTTTGCACATTGAGCGTTTGCACCAGCGAATATGGTTTTGGTAATTGCGTGAATTTATTGGTAAAAGGATCAAAGGCCTGCAAAGCGCCGTTCAACAGCAACAGGTATTTTCCATCTGCCAACGACAATTCATTGATGCAATAAGTATTGCCTGTGCTGCCGGGATAACTGATAATGCTATCGGTAGTTTTATCAACCTGCTGCAAACCAGTTTGCCAGTTGCCGATCCATAATTTTTTATCGCTGCTTTCAAAAGCGAAGAGGCAAAGCGGATTATAAATGGCTTCTGTTTTTTTGCCGTTTATCCGGGTAAAATTTTTAGTTGCCATGTCAAGCTTCCAGAAGCCATCATGCGTGCAAAGCCAGGTGTTTTTATCGCTGTCCTGTAATACCTTGTTGATGTTGTTGCAGAACCTGAAATTTTGTTTTGCATCGCCCTGTTTGTTAAAAAGGCCTGTGGCTTTTTGTGTACTGATGTTTAACAGGAACAAGCCGCCATCTGTACCAACCAGCAGTTCGTTGCTATTGATAAAACAAATACTATTGATGATGCCGCTGCTTCCATATTCACTTTCGGGCAGTGCAACGGGTATAAAAACCTGGTTGTTTTTGTCGTACCGGCAAAGCCCTTTATCAGTACCAATCCAGGTAATGCCTTTTGCATCTTCTGCTATAGAAAGAATATTATTACCGGGCAAATAAGTTGACTGACCCGCAATATGGTTGAATTTTTTTATGACAGAACCATCCATCAGGTTGAGGCCATCGGAAGTGCCGACCCATAATTTTTGATCACTGGCTTTTAAAATACATTGTACTTTATTATCGCTCAATCCATTCGATTCAGAAATTTGAGTGAGGAAAAGCGAGGGTATATTTTGAGCAGTAACCGTGTTGATGTTTAGGAATAACAACAGGATAATATACTTTATGTTCTTATTCAAAATATTGCTGCATAAATTATTATATAATAGATGTTTGGGGAAATAATCTTTGCAAGGCTTTACTTCTTTTCCATGCACAATTCAACCAGCACGCCGTTTGTTGTTTTTGGGTGAAGAAAGCAAACCAGTTTGTTATCAGCACCATTTTTTGGCTCATCGTTCAGTAAAACAAATCCTTCCTGCTTCAACCGTTCCATTTCGGCATGAATATCTGCTACTTCAAAAGCAATGTGATGGATACCTTCTCCTTTTTTATCAATGTATTTTGCAATCACCCCATCTGCCGTAATGCTTTCCAGTAATTCAATCTTTGTTTCCCCTTTTTGAAAAAATGCTGTATTTACCTGTTCGCTCCCAACCGTTTCTGTCTTGTAACACTGACTATTTAACAGCTTTTCAAACAACGGTATGGAATTAGACAATTGATTGACTGCAATGCCGATGTGTTCTGGTTTTAGCATGATAATCCCGGTATTTTATGTTGAATGTTGCGAAATAAGTAAATAGATATGGATCAACTCCTTTCAATAAGCTAAAAATAGAACCTTTTGTAGTAATTTTGTGTTACCATAATAAATAATAACCTATATGTTAAAACTTCCGATTTATTTAGATAATAATGCTACCACACCAATGGATCCAAGGGTGCTGGAGGCAATGACCCCGTATTTTTTGGAACATTTTGGAAACGCAGCAAGCCGTAACCACCCTTTTGGTTGGGAAGCAGAAGAAGCTGTAGATTATGCAAGGGAGCAGGTGGCCAAATTAGTTGGTGCCGATCCTAAAGAAATCATTTTTACAAGTGGGGCTACAGAAGGTGATAACCTGGCTATTAAAGGTGTGTATGAAATGTACGCCAGCAAGGGCAATCATATTATAACTGCCACTACAGAACATAAAGCAGTATTAGACACCTGCAAACACATTGAAAAATTGGGTGGAGAAGTAACTTACCTGCAGGTTAAACCGGATGGTTTGATCGATTTGAAAGAATTGGAGGCAGCTATTAAACCAACTACTATCCTGATTTCTTTGATGTATGCCAACAATGAAATTGGTACAGTTTTACCAATAAAAGAGATCAGTGCAATTGCTAAAAAGCATGGTGTACTGGTGTTTACAGACGGCACACAGGCTGTTGGTAAAATACCGGTTGATGTAAATAAAGATGGTATCGACCTGATGGCCTTTTCTGCCCACAAAATGTACGGGCCTAAAGGAGTTGGTGCTTTATACGTACGCAGAAAAAATCCCAGGGTAAAAGTTACTGCCCAAATGGATGGCGGTGGCCACGAAAGAGGAATGAGAAGTGGAACTCTGAATGTACCTGGCATTGTTGGGTTTGGAAAGGCTTGTGAACTGTGCAGGCTGGATATGGAGGGAGATACCCAGCGCATCAGTAAATTGCGTGACCACCTTGAAACAGAATTAATGAAACTGGAAGAAGCATATATTAATGGCAGTACAGAACATCGTTTGCCGCATGTTACAAACATTTCTTTTAAACATGTAGAAGGTGAAGGTTTGCTGATGGGCTTTAATAAAAACATCGCTTTAAGTTCCGGTTCGGCCTGTACTTCTGCTTCGCTGGAACCATCTTATGTTTTAAAAGCACTGGGATTGGGTGATGACCTGGCGCATAGTTCATTACGTTTTGGTCTTGGCCGTTTCACTACATTAGAACAGATTGATTACACAATCAAAGCAATCAGTGAAACAGTATTGAAATTAAGGGAAATGAGCCCGCTTTGGGAAATGTACAAAGAAGGAATAGATTTGAGTACAATTGAGTGGGCAGCGCACTAAATGTGCTGATTGGCAAATGTGCTAATTTGCTAATTTTGAACATATAAATTTTGAGATGCTTAATTAGCACATTAGCATATCATCAAATAATCAAATTAAAATCATGGCATATTCAGAAAAAGTAATCGATCATTATCAGAACCCAAAAAATGTGGGAACCCTGGATAAAAGTTCAAAAAATGTAGGTACCGGTTTGGTAGGTGCTCCGGAGTGTGGCGATGTGATGCGTTTGCAGATTGAAGTAGATGATGCAACCGGGATGATTACTGATGCAAAATTTAAAACTTTTGGTTGCGGTTCTGCAATCGCTTCTTCTTCCCTGGCAACAGAGTGGTTGAAAGGAAAAAGTATTGACCAGGCATTGGCCGTTGACAACATGGATTTTGTAGAAGAATTAAATCTTCCCCCGGTTAAAATTCATTGCTCTGTTCTGGCTGAAGATGCAATTAAGGCGGCTATCAACGATTACAGGACAAAGAACGGCCTGGAAGCAATCAAATTTGAAGAAAGCGTAGTGCATTAATCAATTGGCAAAGCAAGTTTGGACAAGTAAAATGTTTTTAGTTACCTGAAAACAAACAAATTTGCCTTTTTTGCCTATTATGTAATTTGCAAATTAATATCCAATGGTAGCAACAGATAATTCAATTTATATTTCAGACAAAGCAAAGCAGAAAGTAATCAACCTGATGACTGATGCGGGTGTTGCGGAAGACGCATCTTACTTTTTAAGGGTAGGTGTTGTTGGTGGCGGGTGCAGCGGCCTTAGTTATAAAATGGATTTTGATAACGAGGTAAAGCCGATGGACCAGGTGTTTGAAGATAAAGGAGTAAAAATCGTTACTGATCTTAAAAGTTTTCTATACCTGGTAAATACAGAGTTGGAATTTAGTGATGGATTGAACGGAAAAGGCTTTTATTTCAATAATCCCAATGCCAGCAGGAGTTGTGGATGTGGTGAAAGCTTTGCTGTGTAAGGCACAATTGATTTGGCCGAAAAATTGAACTAAATACATAATTTTAAAAGAGTAGTAAATTTATATTTACTACTCTTTTTTTATTTAAAGAAGAATAAGAAAAAATGTTTTGGGTAGACCAACAACAAGATCTTTAAAATTTAAAAGTACATATGTACCAATAAAAAAGCCGACAGTCAAACTGCCGGCTTTTTATAATCTATTTTGTATTTTGTATTATTTGTTTTTTACAACTTTCTTAGCATTTTTTGCTGGCGCTTTTGTTGGGGTGGCGGCTGAAGCAGCAGCAGGTGCAGTTGTTGCTTTGGTTGCAGTTTCTGCAGTAGCAGCACCACCTTTCATTTTGTCAAATTCTTCAGCAGCAACTACATCTCCTGTAAAAGAAATTGATTTTACTTCATCAATGCCGGCAAATTTAACAGTGAGGTGTTTATCGAAATGGTTTAATGCAGCAGCGTTGTAAGTTGCATTGATAACGCCTGTTTTACCCGGAGCAATTGGCTCTTTGGTGTAATCAGAAATAGTACAACCGCAAGTTGGGTTTGCCTGCTCAATGATCAATGGTTCGTTACTGATATTGGTTACGGTAAAAGTACCTTTTTGAGGAACACCTTGTTTAATTTTTCCGAAATCAATAGTTTCTGAAGCAAATTTTGCAACATCAGCAATTTTCTTTTGTGCGAATACTGTAGAAGTAAGTGCAAATACGGCTACAGACAGTAAGATTCTTTTCATGTTATTTTTTGTTTATGTTTTTTGTTTTGTAAAAGTAATAATTAATCTTCTTTAAGGCTCTTCAATTCTTTATTTTCAGGAGCTGAATAAATGGGTGTTTTCCAAACTTCGCCTTTAATAGTAATTTGCTTGGTTAGCGTGCCATTATAAGTAACAGTAATGAACTTTGTAAAAGGCCCTTCTGCGGCAGCATTATAACCAACAGTAATTTTTGTTTTTTCACCTGGTGCCTGCACTTTTTCCCTATCCCATTCAGGTGTTGTGCAACCGCAACTTGCCTGTACGTTGTTGATCCGTAAAGAATCCTTGCCACTGTTCATTACATCAAAAATGTGTGTCACTGGCTTACCCTGGGGAATCTTACCAAAATCAAAAGTATTTTCTTTAATATCAAGCACTTCCTCTTCCGCATTGCCAACCGGGGCGGCACTTACATGCGCTGATTCATTTGTAACTACCTGTGCCTTAACAAGAAAACCACAAGAAACCAGGCAGATTATTGCGATAAATTTCTTCATGATTTTCTCAATTTTTCAAATATTGTTCCAAAGATACAAAAACGGATAAAACCCTCCCAAATTGTTATCCCGTTATCATATTTTTAACAATCATCTCAACTATTATTTTACATTTGTTACATGGACACTTTACAAACCAATGATGCGGCTTTAGATGAAAAATTCAGTTTCGATCATTTTAGAAATGAAGTGCTTAAAGACTATCGGGTAGCCTGCGAAAGCAGGGAAACCAGCCTGCTAGGAAGAAAAGAGGTTTTGACTGGAAAAGCCAAGTTTGGCATTTTTGGAGATGGTAAGGAAGTAGCACAAATTGCTGTAGCCAAATTTTTTAAACCGGGAGATTTCAGGGCAGGATATTACAGGGACCAAACTTTTATGTTTGCGGCAGGCATCACTAATGTAGAACAGTATTTTGCCCAATTGTTTTCCGATCCGGATAT
>CAXTPJ010000149.1:0-7059 GCA_964245855.1 uncultured Ferruginibacter sp.
TACTGGATACAATCGCCATCATTTGCTGAAAGTTAAAGCGGCAGTTGCAACTATCCTGTGCAAAAGCGGCCATCGCAGCCATTAAAAACAATCCGACAAGCAACTTTTTCAAAATCTAAAATTTTGGGTTTAGAATCAGATGGAAAAATACAAATTAAACACACCCAATGTTTTAATACCCGATTTTTCTTATCCCGTAAATTAAGCTATCACTTCAATCGTTCCGGCCTTTTAATATTTGTTACTTTTGCAAACTGCATTCAACAGCAGCAAAAATAATATATGGCAAAAATTGCGATCAATATAGCAACCGGAAGTTTACAGCAGGAAGAAATCATTGTAGGCATCGATCTTGGCACTACCAATAGCCTGGTTGCCATCATTCATCCCGATACTAAAAAACCAGTTGCATTAAAAGAACACAATACTTCTTCTTTGGTGTCATCCGTTATTCATTTTGATGAATCCGGAAATGTTGTGGTAGGAGAGGAAGCGAAAACCAAATTGATCACCCAGCCACAGAACACCATCTTTTCTGCAAAGCGCCTGATGGGAAAATCATACAATGACATCAAAGCGAATGCTGATTTTTTTTCATACAAAGTAATTGATGATAATACAGAAAGCCTGGTAAAAGTTCAGGTGGGCAATAAATTTTACACACCTACAGATCTGTCTTCTTTTATTTTAAAAGAATTGAAGCAAAGGGCAGAACATATTTTAAAAACACCGGTCAACAAAGCAGTCATTACTGTACCTGCTTATTTTAACGATGCACAACGGCAGGCAACAAGGGATGCCGGAAAATTGGCAGGGTTGGATGTATTAAGAATCGTAAATGAACCAACCGCAGCCAGCCTTGCATACGGACTGGGTTTGGCAAAAGATGATGAGAAAACAATTGCAGTCTACGATCTTGGAGGCGGCACATTTGATATTTCTATCCTCAAAATTTCCAATGGCATTTTTGAAGTATTATCTACTAACGGTGACACCTACCTTGGCGGTGATGATATTGATAAAATCATCGTGGATTACTGGATAGGGCAAGCCGGTATCTCAACTGCAGAATTGAGCAGCAACAAAGAGTTTGCGCAGGCCATTCGCTTAAAAGCAGAAGAAGCAAAAATTCATTTATCATCGAATGATATTTTTAGTGCTGAGTTGAATGGCGATCACCTGGCTATCACGAAAGAAATATTTAATTCATTGATTCAACCTTTGGTTGATAAAACGGTAACCAGTTGCCGCAATGCATTGAAAGATGCAGAACTGAAAGCTAACGATATCGATGTAGTAGTAATGGTGGGCGGAAGTACAAGGGTGCCGCTGGTTAAAGAAACCATCAGCCAGTTTTTTGGCAAGCCGGTAAATGATGCCGTAAATCCTGATGAAGTGGTTGCGCTTGGCGCTGCTATACAGGCTGATATTTTGGCTGGTAACAATAAAGATTTTTTACTGCTTGATATTACGCCATTGTCGTTGGGTATTGAAACCATGGGAGGATTGATGGATGTATTGATACCAAGAAATTCAAAGATCCCGAACAAAGTTGCAAGGCAATATACAACGCATAAAGATGGGCAAAGCGGCATGAAGATCGGCGTGTACCAGGGTGAACGGGATATGGTAAAAGACAACCGCCGGCTGGCTGAATTTAATTTAACCGGCATACCCGGAATGCCTGCCGGACTGGCAAAAGTAGAAGTGAGCTTTATCATCAATGCAGATGGCATTTTGGTAGTGAAAGCAAAAGAATTAAGAAGCGGCGTAGAGCAAAGTATTGAAGTAAAATCTCAGTTTGGATTGAGTGATGAAGAACTGGAAAAGATGTTGCTTGACTCTATCACGCATGCCAAAGAAGATATTGCTACCCGTGCATTGGTTGAAGCAAGAACAGAAGGTGAACAGTTACTGGAAACAACGGAAAAATTCATTCAAAAAAATGCGGCATTGCTTACCAAAGAAGAGTTGATGGAAAGCGCTGCGGCCATACAAGCGCTTCAGTTATCGCTTACAATGGAAGACAAAGATTTGATCCATACAAAGATTGAAGCGCTCAATGAAATTTCCCGTCCTTATGCAGAAAGGATAATGGACCAGGCTATTTCCGTAGCGATGAAGGGGAAGGCGATTTAAATGACAGGAATAGTAAAGTTGTACAGCAGATAATCAATGCAATAAAACTTACGAGCATGGCAATTTTTACTTTTGCCGGATCGAATATAAAGCTGATATGGTTTTCCCCTTTTGCAACAGGTGCACTCATAAAATTAATGCCATACTGATCAGCATCTATTTTTTCAATGCCATTGGAAACATACCAATGCGGATAAAAATTTTGCTGTAACACCAATTTTGAAGATTGATCGCTTACTACCATTACATCAATCTTTTGCGGCGAAAAATAATTTACCGTTATTGATTTTATAGAACTGTCAGCACCAAAAATGAAAGCCTTGTCTAAATGATTTTCTTTCTTTGTGATGGAGTCTTTATCAAAATAAGCCATCATGTTTTTTAGCATGATGGGATAGGCAACAAAGGAAACTGTTCCTATCTGTTTATTGTACAAGCTCCAGTTGCCTACCAATGCTTCTTCAGGCGGATTTACTTTTTTATTTTTATTCAATGGCAATAAACCTGGTGACGAAATTCCTTTTGGCGACAAATTTAAAACTGCCTGTACCTGTGCTACGGAAGCCTTGCCAACGCCGGTAAAGGGAATGTTCAGCAGGCAGGCCAATATCATATCAACTACCACTAACTTTTTCAACAACTGCCAATCTTGTAATTTTAAACAGCGCTTAATTCCCTTCAATAAAAGCAATTGAATGATTCCCTGTATCCAAAGGGTGTCATAAAAACTAATGGCGTCAATAAATGTTTTTAATTTTAGCGAAATGCCCGTCTGGCTGGTAATGTCTGTGACATCATAAATAAAACTTTCTTTATCAATAATAGCCTCGCATAGCCCAAAAATAATTGCCGCAAAAACAATTATCTCGATGGCATAATACAACCACTTGATTTTGCCTGAAAAAGTATGTTTTGATTTGATGTACCGATACAGTTCAAAAGCTGCTGATAAAATGAAACAAAGAATAGCAAATATGCGAAACTCTCCATTCAACCTCACATAACCGATCAGTGGAATAAATTTGTAAGCCAACGTTTTAAATATGCCGCCAGCAGAAAGTAACGCAAACACTAATCCCGTGATGAGTAAAAATTTCTGAAAACCTGTTTTTTTATTGAATAAACTCAGCAAAAAAAATAGCAGCAATGCAAGACTGAAATAACAATTCCTCACTGAAGGATCTGTATTGAAAAAATTATTGTTCTTAATAACGGCGAATGGAAAAACAGTGCTGATCCAGCTTTGTGTACTAGTAGGATTAAGTAATGAATCCTGCAGGCTGATCTTTTCTCCTCTTACAAATTGAGGTAACAGGTCAATGTAACCGGTTATCATTCCTGCGCTGAGGATCAGAAACAAACTGGTGAAAGCAAGATGTCCCCATCCAATATCCTTTAATCTTTGAGCGGATGATTGGTTGGATTTATTCTCAAAAAAATTAAACAATAAATATCCTGCAAAAAAATAAGCAGCGCTGATAATGAGGCCGGGATGAGCAGAACTTACAAAGAGGTAAAACAGCAGGGCGCAACGGATAGCATGCTTAAAAGAAAAGTTGCCTAACAGTAACGAATAAGCCCAAAAACACCAGGGCAAAAAAGAAGTACCGCTTAACCAGTTAAAATGCTGCAGGTGACCAACGTTATAGCCGCAACACATAAATGCTGTAGCAGCAATTATTTTTGTTGCTTTATCAAATTGCCATAAACTAGTTAATTTATATACGCCCATCCCACCTATCAAAATATACAATAATAACTCGATCGTAAGCGTGTAAGCATTGTATCCAATCGTAGAAGCAATAAGCCAGGTAACCGGGCTCCAGTAGCCGCTGCTCATGTCTCCATATTGCGGTATGCCAAAGTTGATGTAGGGGTTCCACAAGGGTAAATGTCCTGCATGGATGCTTTCGCTCATGAAAAATTTAGGCGGAAAATACCCATTGAAAGCATCATTTTTAAGGAAAAATAAAAAGGAGGAAACAGGTAAAAATGCAACGATTAAAACAAGCGTGAAAAATAAAAATGTTTTTAGCGAATGCCTGTTTGAATTTGCGTAAAATTGCATGAATTAAAAATACACTATTCTTAAAAAATGGATAAAAGAACTTTTGATGATTTTGATGAGTTCGCCGAAAACTATCGTGGTATCCATACCAGCAACATAAAATTATTTGGTGCTGATAGTTATTATTTTGCTGAATCGAGGGTTCAGTTATTACAGGCGTATGAAAAAAATGAATCATTAAAAGTATTGGATCTGGGTTGTGGTGACGGGGCTTCTGAAATTTTTATGCAGCAATACTTTTCTAACTGGAAAATAGAAGGCATCGATGTTTCAGCCAAAAGTATTGAAATAGCAACAGAGTTGAAATTAACCAACAGTCAGTTTGCGATATATGATGGAATCAATATTCCATTTGCTGATGGGGCTTTTGATATCATATTTGTTGCCGGTGTATTGCACCATGTGGCATTTGATTTACATGATGCTATTTTGAAAGAAATGCGGCGTGTGTTGAAACCCGGTGGCCGCCTGCTTATATTTGAACACAATCCTTTAAACCCGGTCACAAAGTATTTAGTCAATACCTGTGTGTTTGATAAAGATGCCAAACTGATCTTTTCCCGTTATATGGGCCGGGTATTAAAAAGAAATTCATTCCGGGTTATCAATAAAATCTTCATTATTTTTTTTCCAAGAAAAGGCATTTTATCCAAACTCATCTTTCTTGAAAAATACCTGCAATGGTTACCGTTAGGCGGCAAGTACTTTATCAGGGCAATCAAATAATTATTCCTTTTTTAAAGCCAGGAACTTTAGTTCTATGTATCGATAACTGAAGTGGGCAACTGCAACGGTAATCATCAAAGTAATGCCTGCCTGTAAAAGGTTTCGGACTGTAGTAACATCTGTAGCAGCTCCAAAAAAGTGAAACTGTGTTTGCAGCAAAACAATGATCACTGCATGGTAGAGATAAAGCCCGTATGATATTTTTCCCAGATAATTTATAACAATGGATTTGCCCGCATTGAAAAGGCGGTGTTCATTGAAACACTGGTCGTAAATGATCAAACCATAACAAATAGCCCTGAGCGCAGTGAGTAATACCATATCTTTTACAAAAAGATAACTGAATGGAAGTAGAATGTATGCAGCTATTAACGTTATCCGCAGTGTATAAACTGGCAGTACATTTTTAAAGCGTACATAACTGTACGCTGCAAAGGCACCGGCGCAAAAAAATTGCAGCACAAAAAAACTGTGTATGGCTAAGTTGTTGGCTTCTTTTGGATAGGTTGTAAGAAAATAAAAGCTAAACAGCATGCTGAATACAAACAGTAAAATAACTAATGGCAGCATCCATTTGCCTGACACGAATTTTATGGCAGCTCCCCAAACAAGATAAAACTGTTCTTCAATAGATATCGACCACAAAATCAGCAGGGCAAATGTGAAATTTTCTCCATGCTGGATGATGTAAAAGTTGACATAGAAAAAAAGAAATGGCAATAACGATGGGGTAGTGGGGCCTTTGCTATGCAGTATGCCGGCAATAATAGGCAGCGCTGCAAAACAAATGATCAGTATAATAAAGTATGCAGGCCAAATCCTCAGTATGCGGTTTCGATAAAACTTTAATAGTTCAACTGTTCCGATTTTTTCTTTTTCTGTCAGCAGGCGGTAAGTAATTAAAAAACTGGAAAGCGAAAAGAAAAAAGGAACGCCTAAATAATTAAATGTTATCAGGTTGATCAACACTTCAATAAACTTATTGCCCGTGTCTGGCAAGTGCAGCGTATGCGAAAGGAAAACGCTTAAAAAAGAAAAAAACCTCAATGCATCGAGGTTACCGAAATAAGTATTGTGCCGGTTAGGTTGCAGGAGATGGGGCATATTATTTTAATTGCATCATCCTCGTTACATATTTACCGATCATATCAAATTCAATGTTTACAGTACTTCCAGCCTGTAACTGTTTCATATTGGTGTGTTCGTAGGTGTAAGGAATAATGGCTACGGTAAAATTATTGGCACCTACATTAAAAATGGTGAGGCTGATGCCATTTAAAGCAATGGAACCTTTTTCTATGATGAGTCCGGCAAATTTTTGATCAATCTCAAAACTGTATTCCCAACTGCCATCTTTAGCCAGCAACGCTGTGCATAAAGCTGTTGTATCTGCATGTCCCTGCACAATGTGCCCATCCAGCCGGCCATTCATTTGCAGGCAGCGTTCTATGTTTACAATATCGCCGGTTTTCCAGTCGTTCAAGTTGGTTTTATTCAATGTTTCATCAATAGCAGTCAGTTGGTGCGTATTATTGCTGATTGCTTCAACAGTAAGGCAAACGCCATTGTGCGACACACTTTGGTCAATGGTAAAGCTGTTTGAAATATCCGATCCGATCCAGAAAGTTTTGTTGGAGCCGTTGATAATCACTTCTTTTACAATGCCGGTGGTTTCTATAATTCCTGTAAACATTTGTCAAATATCCACCAGCAATCAACAAATTCCAAATGGGATAAAAAAAATCAACATAAAATGATATGTTATTTGTAAATCCCCTTATCTTTGCGCCTCTAAAAACTACCAAAGGAGGTATATACAACATGTTAATCATTGATTCAAAAGACTGCGAAAACATAGACAAAGCGCTTAAAAAGTACAAAAAAAAGTTTGAAAAAAGCAAAGTTTTGTTACAGTTAAGGGAAAGGCAATCTTTCACCAAGCCATCTATCAGGCGTCGTACAGAAGTGCTGAAAGCTGTTTACAAGCAGAATATCGCAAGCGGAAAAATAGACGCTTAGTTATTTCGTTCTTATAAATTTTTAAAACTGATAACCGGATGTACTACATTTGGTTATCAGTTTTTTTATGTTGTTTACTCAAGCCCCCGCAGTTCAGTCTTTTCTTG
>CAXTPJ010000150.1:0-7017 GCA_964245855.1 uncultured Ferruginibacter sp.
TGCAATAATCAATTGGCACTCTTCGACTTGCTATTAAAAAAATAACTATTTTGCCACTGATTAAGATCTCCAAATATGAAAGTAACCATCATAACAGTCACTTACAATTCTGCAAAGTACCTGCAGGAGTGTATCGATTCCGTTTTGATGCAGACTTATCCTGATATTGAACTCATATTAATAGATGGGCTTTCAACTGATGGCACGATTGATATTATAAAGAAATACGAAAGCAAAATTGCCCGGTGGGTTTCTGAAGAAGACAATGGAATGTATGATGCCATCAACAAGGGCATGGGCATGGCAACGGGTGATGTGATCGGTATTTTAAACAGCGATGATGTACTGGCCTCAAAAGATGTAGTAGCGTCTATCGCTCATTGTTTTAATGAACATAAAGTTGATTCATTATATGGCGACCTGGTATATGTAGACCAACTTAATACAAAAAAAGTGATCCGCTATTGGAAAGGTTTTCCGTACAAGCGTTACCGTTTTAATTATGGATGGATGCCGGCACACCCAACTTTTTATTTTCGCCGAAACTTATTACAGGAACTGGGTGGTTACGAATCGCATTACTTTACTGCGGCCGATTATGAGTTTATGGCAAGGTATCTTTACCGTTACCGCATCAGCTCAACTTATTTGCCTTTGCTTATTGTAAAGATGAGGGTAGGAGGGCAGAGCAACCGGGATATAACCAGCAGGCTAAGGGCCAACAGGAGAGATTACCTGGCGATGAAAATAAACAATATCCCTTTCCCTCACATCGCCTCCATTTTAAAACCATTGATTAAATTGCGCCAGTATTATTACACGCTTTTTCGCAAGGTTGCAGATTAAGTAAGGGTACTTATTCCAACTCATTTAGTTTACCGGAAAATGTTTAATTTTTTTAAAAGAAAAGATAAGATCGATCATGCGGGCAGTCACCAGTTGCCGGTAACCACCGATATTCATTCACATATATTGCCCGGTATAGATGATGGTTCACCTGATGTGGAAACCTCTCTTCGGTTAATAAAAGGAATTTATGATTTAGGCATTCGTAAAACAGTGGCTACTCCACATGTAATTTCCGACCTGTACCGAAATACGCCGGCAACAATCAACGCTGCACTGGAAAAATTAAACGCAGCAGTTAAAAAAGAAGGTATTCAAATAGAAATAACTGCTGCTGCAGAATACATGCTGGATGACCTTTTTCTCAAAAATCTTCGGGCTAAAGAACCATTGCTAACCATTCATAAGAATATTGTTTTAACCGAGCAATCTTATGCAACACCAACTTCCAATCTTAATGAAATTTCTTTTGAGTTAGTGACCTCCGGTTACAGGCCCATCATGGCACACCCGGAACGGTATGGGTTTTATCACGATGATTATGAAGCGTACTCCAATTTAAAAGACATGGGCTTTTTGCTGCAGGTTAATCTTTTGTCTTTAACCGGCTATTACGGAAAACCCGTAGCCAAAGCAGCAAAATATATTTTTGATAATGGGCTTGCCGATCTTGTGGGTACAGATATGCACCATGAAAAACACCTTGGCATGCTGCAACACCCTGAAAATATTAAACTGTTTGCCCGGGCATTTGGCGATCGTACTTTTAATGACCTTTCCCTTTTTTAAGGTTCCAGGAAGTTTTTTTTTGGGGTTAACCTGCGTTCTGCCTGGTACCTGCCTTGTAATAGATTTCCGCCGTTTTCTTTTGGTAACCTGTGATCATTTCTGCCCTTTTTATCTTCATGTCGATCAACTTGGTTTCCCTGCTGTTGATGAGAAATAAAGTACTTTCTCCCAACTCAAATTTTTGCTGCTCTGCTTCTAATAAAGCCTGCTGGTTATTGATGCTGGCGGTTTGTATGGTCAATTGCTGTTTGTAGGCAGTTAAAGTATTATACGAGGCCAGTATGTTGTTTTGAATCTCCCTGCCTGTTTGTTGCAGCGCATAATTGTTGTCTTTCAGTTTTATGTTTACTTCTCTCAGTTTACCCCTTTCAGACCTTAAAAATAGTGAGATGGAAAAATCAATACCAACTTTATAATTCTGCCAGTTTACGTCGTAATATTTGGGTGAATAATCGCCAAACGTGTTGCGGCCGGTGATGAGCATTCCGCTGATATTGAGTTTGGGTTTCAGCATTTCTTTCCTGTATGTACGCTCAATGTTCAACTGCTCTCCTTTACTTTTTAATTTGAGCAGTTCGGGATGTTGTGCTGCTGCGTAACTAACGAGGGTGTCTATCCGCATTTGCTGCGGCACAAGATCAATTTCATTTACTATCCCGGGGATTGCTTTTGCGGGCAACTCCAGCGGTGTCTGATTGTCGTTCCATAAAAAATTACTTAATAACAGTTGTGCATTTTGAACTTCCATGCTGTACTTTGCCAATTGTATTTCCCTGTCCTGCAACGTAATGTTTGCTTCTACAGAATCAATGGCTGCTTTATCTCCTAAAATAGCTTGCCTGCTGACTGCTTCATATCGTACTTGTGCAAGCTTTACGCCTTCTTTTAAAAATACATACTGGCTGTAGGCGTAATACCAGTTCCAGTAATGCGTAATGGCATCATACCAAACTGTAACGATCTGTTTCACCTTTTCGGCCTCAGCATATTTAACCATTAGTTTAGCCTGCCGCAGCGTATTCCTTCTTTCATCAATGATAAAACCCTGTCCCAGCGGTATGCTTAAACCAACGCCGGATAAGCCATCATCAATAGTGCGGTATTGCGGATTGGTATAGTCGCCCACATTTCTGTCGTAAGCAACTTTAAGGTCTGCACCGGCAAGCCATAAAGGCACTTTTAATTCGTTGCCCCGGTTGTTATAATATTCCCTGTTGCCAAATTCTTTTTTTGCAAAAGAAGCTTCCAGTTTAGGATCAAATTTTCCCAATGATTGAAAAACAATTGCTCTTGCAGCATCGCTTAACAGGGCAGCCTGTTTTATAACAGGGTGGTTGTTGATAACATACTGTTCCATGTCCTGCAGCGAAAAAAACTTACTGCTGTCTTCAATCCATTGGGCCTGTGCCGGTACTAAAAAAAATAGTGATAGGAGGTAAGTGTAAATTTTCATTTTGTTATGGTTTTATTTGCTCTTCTCAGGAGCAGGTTCTTTTTCAAGGCTTGGTGGAAAGCCGTTCAACTGTCGCCATATCTCGTACCACACCGGTACGGAACGAAGAATGACACGGCCATAAACACCGGAACCCTGCCTTAACTGGATGGGCCATGATTCATCTTTTACCGGTACCGGCATATCCTGCTTTATCAGCAAACGGTACTTGCCGTTGCTGCTGCTTACACGGTCTATCACCGCTACTTTTCCGGCGAACGTTCCAACAGCTACTGCCGGCCAGCCGGAAAACTGCACAGATGGCCAGCCTTCAAATTGCAGGCGTACATTGCTGCTGTCCAGTATCAACGGTACATCCATTGCATCAATATATATTTCAGCAGCAACCAGTGGTGCTTTGGGTTGAAGTATGCAGATGGATTCCCCTTCTTTGATATTCTCACCAACACCTGCCTTTAAAGTTTTAACTACAAACCCATCCTGCGGCGCCCTTACAATGTATAATTCCCTTCGGATAGAAACATTGGTGATCTCATTTTTTAGTTTCGAGATATCACCCATCACACTTGCTTTGCTTGATAAAGCAGAGCCAAGTTCTGATTGTGCTTTTGCCAGTGATTCCTGGTATTTGGCTTTGATGTTATCCAGGTCTATCCTGGCATTGAGCAAACTTTGTTTTGCATTGTGCAGTTTGTTCTGCATGCTGATTACTTTGGCGTAATCTTCCTGTATTTTCAACCGACGTGTTTCTATGTCTGTTAATGAGAACAAACCTTTTTGATAGCCTGCTTCATAGCGTTCCAGCCTTGCTTTACTGATGTTGTAAAAATTCTGTATCGCCACCAGGTCAGCACTGTCTATCTGCACATAATTTTCATTTTGAACTACTTTGTTTTCTGCAGCAGAAAGCTGGTAACGCAGGCCATTTGTCATGGCAGTGATCTGTGCATTGGTAGCCGTCATTTTTTGATCTGCTGCTGCGCTGTTATCAAACTTTGCATCCAGTTGCTCGTTCAACCTTTGTGGCAATTCCGGGTCAAAATAGGATTGGCTGGTTTCCGAAATAACAATGAGCGTATCTCCCTTTTTTACCTCTTCACCTTCTTTTATAGCCCATCTTTCTATCCTGCCACCGATTTGGTTCTGAACTGTTTGCGGCCTGTCTTCGGGTCTTAAAGCCGTTACACTTCCCCGCCCGGGTATTGTTTGGCGCCATGGCAAAAACAATATGATGAGCAGTATGATCAGCAGCACCAACATGATCCTTCCTAACCGGAAAGCTTTATTGGGCTGTAATAATTCTTTATTCGATTCCGTTGATTGGTTCAGCAGGTTTACCGGAGCCAATGGAGTATAGTGTGCGTTATTCATGAATTAGATTTTTTTCATCAAGTTCAAGATCAGTTACCGCTGCCAATTTTTCGCTGCCGGTAATCATATCAAAAATGGTATCCAGGCTGGTAAGGAATTTTTCTACCGCATAGCTAATCTGTACTATGATCACTTCTGCAGCTACAAACTGCCCTAAGGTCATTTGTCTTTCCACAACAAAGTATGATCCTACCAGTAACAATCCTCCCATCAGCATGCAACGCAACACTACTGAGCTGGTAAAGAATTTTTTTAAAACTTTAAAGTGGTTGTTCCTTGCTTTTAGGTAGCTGGCATTGATGCGGTCTGTATTGCGCAACACTTCCTGCATGCCCGCTTCATTGTTCCTGTATGCCGGTAATGTTGCAGCCACATCTTCCAGGTAGGCCACCAGGTTGTACTTATAGGCAGATTCTTCTATGCTGGTGGTTAAACCCTGCCGGTAATAAACAGCGAGTACAAATGACACGAATAAAATGGTAAGAATGCCAAAGCCCAGCAATACAGGATGATAAAATGCCAGCAATACAGCACTAAATAATATCTGAACCACAGCGGCCACGATATCAACCAGGAATTTGCCCAATCCTTTTTGAATGGTGATGATGTCGAAAAAACGGTTTACCAGCTCCGGCGGATTTTCGCCTTTTAGTTCAGCAACTTTAATGCGGGGCAGGCGGTAGGCAAACTCTACAGATGCCCTGGTAAATATTCGCTGTTCTATTATTTCCACCAACGTTAACTGGCCTATCAGCAATATGCCTCCAATGACAACACCAACCAGTACCACCAGTATAAGGATATAAGTAGAACTGTACATTGCCCCGTTGGATAATAAATTATACACTGCCGTGATGCCTAATGGCAACGTGAGGCCAATAAGGCCAATAAAACCGGCGTAAACAAAAATATAATTGATGGTTACACGCTCAAGGTGCAACATTCTTATAAGCCGCTGCCAGGGCGTGGGCGTGCCTGCTTTGTGATGATGGTTCATGGTAAGTTTAAATTGTACATAACCTGTAAAACCTGGTTATGGCATAGTCGCATTAACTATAATGAAAAATGTATTTCATTACGGCAAGCGCAATCGTAAAAAAAAGTTTCTATGCAGCAGTGTTGGGAGGGGGTGTAGGTACGCTGAGGTGCCAGGGTTGTGTGGCAGCGGCCGATTGTGAATGGATATCGCCGGTTCGTTTTGTGATTACTAAATGCTCAACGAAAATTGACGCAAGGTGCTCATATTCCAGTGGTAATTTTTTGCAGTCGTTTTTTTGCTCGTTACCCTGTTTATTGCTTTCATCATTGTCTTCTGTGGTAACAGCATATTGAGTTTTCGCTCTTAAATCAGTGAAGGAAACAGCAAACCTTGCCACGAAGATTCCCAAAAACAAACAGCCGGTCAACAGCCTTAAATATGGTAATATATGATAACGCATTTGTTTTGCAAAGGTATAAGGCCGTTTTGTAAAAATCCGCTGAATCAGATTAGAATGGCATTAGAAAACAATTAGAAATTCATTTCTTCTTTTAATATATTACTTCATAAGCGGTTGTGCCAAAAGTAACTATTTAAAACATTCATCTTTTCTTTTTTATTTGTTAATATTTTATTAACAAAAACTAATTTAATTCCTGCTTTGAACTTATTTCAGTTAAAACTGTTAATTTTGCAACCGTTCACTACGCAACTATTGATATATGACCTGTAATGAAATGCCGGATACGTTAGGGTTTATGATTGTTCATACAGGTAAACTATTGCTCAAAACGATCAATGTTACTTTTTCGGGTATTAGTAAAGAGATCACTTTTGAGCAAATGGGTGTACTGTACTTTATATCCCGTAACGAAGGAAAAAAGGATATGATCCAGCAGGATATTGCTGAAATCATGGATAAAAATAAGTCGGCTATTTTAAGGTCGATCGATATTTTGGAACAAAAAGGATTTGTAAAAAGGGGGCCGGCCGCCGGTGACAGAAGAAAGAATATTATTGCAATTACCGATACCGGCAAAGCTATCATAGATAAGATGCATGAGTTTTTTTTAGGGCAAGACCAGGTTTTAAAAAATGGGATTAACGAAAAGGAGCTGGAAACATGTATGGGCGTACTATCAAAAATTCAACAAAAGTGTAGATAAGTTTATATAAGTCATGGAGGATTTAACCTACTTTAGGTAACATTTTGATAACTTTGACTTAAATTTAAAATTATTTACGAAACCTAAAACTCAAAGATGATCAACAACGCATTGAAGAAGAAAATTGATGCTTTCAAAACTGTAGATCTTTTAAAGGAAGCAGATATTTATCCATTTTTCAGGCCCTTACAGTCTGACCAGGATACCGAAGTGATTATAGGCTCTAAGCGTATTTTAATGTTTGGATCAAACAGTTACCTTGGATTAACCAACCACAAGGATGTGAAAGAAGCGGCAAAGAAAGCCATTGATAAGTACGGCAGTGGCTGTGCAGGGTCACGTTTTTTAAACGGTACACTCGATCTTCACCTTGAGCTCGAAGAAGCACTGGCTCAGTTTGTTGGTAAAGAATC
>CAXTPJ010000151.1:0-7009 GCA_964245855.1 uncultured Ferruginibacter sp.
CAGTTTGCTGGTGCAGGCTTTAACGGAACAGTATAACGGAATTGTTTTAACGGCAAAACAACAATTGAATATTGAGCTGTTAAAAAACGAAAATAGTTTTACTATTTGTACCGCACATCAACCCAATATTTTTACCGGTCATTTATACTTTATCTATAAAATATTACACACCATCAAACTGGCGGCAACATTTAAACAAACAATGCCGGAGAATGATTTTGTGCCGGTATATTATATGGGCAGCGAAGATGCTGATTTAGAGGAGTTGGGCCATATTTATGTTGACGGGCAAAAATATGAATGGCAAACAAAGCAAACCGGCGCAGTAGGCAGGATGAAAGTGGATAGAGCTTTGTTGCAATTGATTGATACGGTTAGCGGACAATTGCTGGTGCATGAGTTTGGCGCTGCCATTGTTGATTTGATGAAGCAATGTTACCAGTTGGGCAGCAGCATTGAACAATCAACTTTTAAACTGGTGAATGCATTGTTTGCTGAATACGGATTGCTGATATTATTGCCGGATAACAGGTTGCTGAAACGGGCTTTTATACCGGTGATTAAAAAAGAACTGGAAGAAGGATTTTCTTATAAAGCAGTGCAGGAAACAGTTGCAGCATTTCCAGCGCAATACAAAGTGCAGGCGAGTGGAAGAGAAATTAATTTGTTTTATTTGACCGATGGTAGCCGGGAAAGAATTGAGTTGGTGAATGGTGAATGGTCAATTGTGAATACAGATAAAACGTTTTCACAGGAAGAGTTGCTGGTTGAACTGGATGCGTTCCCGGAACGTTTTAGTCCGAATGTAATTTTACGGCCGGTGTTCCAGGAAATGATTTTGCCCAACATTGCTTTTGTTGGCGGCGGCGGTGAAATTGCTTACTGGCTTGAATTGAAGAAAGTATTTGCTGCAGCCGGTGTGCCTTATCCGGTGCTGGTTGTGCGCAATTCATTTTTATTGATTGAAGCAAAACAGGAAGCCCACATCAGGAAATTGGGATTGGATCATGAAGTAATTTTTAAAGATGAATTTGACCTGATGAATTTGCTGGTAAAAAGAGATAGCGATATGCAGTTGAGCCTGCAAAAAGAAAAAGAAGAATTAGATGTATTGTATGATAAACTGGGCAATGCTGCCGGTAAAATTGATGCAACTTTGCAACGGCATACCACGGCATTAAAGGCAAAGGCTTTACAAAGAATAGAAAGCCTGGAAAAGAAAATGCTTAGAGCTGAGAAAAGAAAATTTGCAGCACAGCAGCACCAGTTGCAGGTGATCAAGCAACAGTTGTTCCCTAATAATAACCTGCAGGAAAGAACAGAGAATTTCATGTTGTTTTATGCTAAATGGGGGAATGGTTTTATAAAGGCACTCTATGAAAATTCATTGTCGCTTGAACAGGAATTTGTGGTGCTGGCCAATAGGAAATAGTTGTTATCGTTGATATCAAAAAGCTGTTCATACGGCCTCATAAAAAAGCCGTAAGAAAATTGAAGTGGAAGGCGTAAGAAGAAAAACAATGGTTACTGGAGCCCGGAATTGATTTTAGTTGGTAAGTCGTACAGAAGTTCATTTTTATTCTACTGTTGTGACTTGTTTTTCTTTAGCCTGTAGATTCAATTTTTAGGATTATTTATGAAGCCTTGATTTTTTGCCCCACTTTTGTATCAACACAACAGTGGAACAGAGAATAAAAGCATGAAAATTTTTTATGATTTTTTGCTTTGTTGAGCAGAAAATAATTTGAATTTATTGCAAACATTGTGTAGAAAATAAAACAAGTAAAGTTGCCATGAATACTGAAGATGAACGGAGCGTCGCCAATGTTGGTGCAATGAAATACCACTGCTGGTTACATAATTTTAATAGCTTTCAATAAACAATATGATGAAGAAAATATTCACGCTGTGTGTCGCCATTTTTATAGCTTCAATCAATGTTTCTTTTGCACAGATCAGAACGGCGCTTGACCTGCGGGGCATTTGGACCAGCAGCCAGTTAAGGGTTGAATTTTTGAGTGATTCCAAAGTATCCGTTGTGTTTCCCGGCAATAAAAAACAAGTTGGCGATTATACGGCTGACTTTTTACTGACGCCGGCAACGCTGGAAATGTCGTTCAATGATGGCAATAAAAAATTAGAATTTATATGCCTTGTTCAATTTATGGATGACAACATGTTGAAGTGGGATACATTCAGCAAAGGTGGGCACCCACGCAATTTTAGCAGGGGCGCTGCTATTTTACACAAAGTAAAAAACTAACCAAGCTGCCGAATATAGGTTGGCAACCGCCACCGCTGTCTTCTGCTCTCAGGGCCGGTTCATGCAATATAATTTTGGTTAAAATTAAAATTATACATCATGAAACGGATCATTACTACACTTATTTTATCAGCCACCTTTTTCGCCGCTAACGCACAGGCAGTAAGGACTTCAGCAAAAACGACCAAGGCTCCGGCCAGTGCCGCTACAACAGCCGAAGCAATTAAAGTAACCACTTACAACGCAAAATTTTCCAAGCGGATTGACAGCGATATCTTAGGCCATGATATGGGAACGCCGGCTACTACGATTGAGCAAAAAGAATTTGGCGGCGCTGTAGTGTACTGGAAAATTGATATCCAGAATTTTAAAGCCATCAAAGCAAAATACCGGTTGGATGTAAAAGTGATGCAGGTAAAAGACGGGCAGGAATCGATCAGCTACAAACATGACATGTTTATTCCGAATAAGAACGGCTGGCAGTTTATGTATGCTGAATTTACAGAAGGTACTTATAATATTTACATCAGCGACCAGGATAATCCTGCTGATGTGTACAGCAAGGTTACGTTCGTAGTTCCTGCCAAAGCAAAGCCTGATTACAAACACAATTCAACATTGGTAGTATGTACTTCAGTTGATGATAACTGGAATGCAGTTGGCGCCACTGCAAACATTAAAGCCGGTACCTGCATGAACTTTTTATACAAGGCAAAAGATAAAATTCCCGGTACGGTGATGACATGGAATGTAGTAAAGGTAAATGCCGATGGCAACGAGGATTATATTACCCATTTAATGCAGGGTTCCGGTGGAAAGCCTTTCCGCTACCTGGCTACATCAGAAGGCGTTTGTGTATTCAACACGCCGGGAAAATACCGGGTGTATTTATTTGAAAGGGATAATTATGATACCAGTATCCGCCGGGATGAAAGCAGTAATTATTCAGGCATGACCGAAGTAACGGTGTATTGATAGTTGAGATAAGATTGTTGAAGGGTGAGTCACCCCAAAAGGGTAGCTCACCTTGCTTAAGCAGCAGTTATAAAACTTGTCCCCAAAAAACGGTGTTGGCATGGTAGCTGCTTTTTTGAATAGTAAACAATCAATCATCTATAAAACTATCATCATGAAAAAGATCATTATTACAGGCATGTCGATGTTTATGGCAGTTTGTGTTTTTGCGCAAACGCCTGCAAGAACCAATAAAGCAAAAGCAGATTCGGTAAGGTTAAGCAGGCCGGTTCAGCATGAACCCATCAGCAGCCAGCCGCAAACCAATCAGCCTACGCCGGCTCCCATGACGAACCCAACCAGTAACCCGGTGAGCGGACAAACACAGGAAGCGCCTGTTTATAACCAGCCCGTTACTAACCCACCAATAAACACCCGCCCGGCTGTACAACCTCAAAGGGTTGATACCGGAACATCACCGGTTGAGCTAAGGAATAAACCCGGGAAAAAATAACGTATTTACACTAATAGCATAAAAAGAGCAATAACTTAACTGTTGTTGCTCTTTTTATATATGCCTGCCTGTAAAATATTTACCGTTAACGGAAGTACCCCAAAAAATAAAAGAAAATGTTAAATCCAATGTTCTTCATCCTGCGTAGGTTATAAAGAATTGATTCGCCCCCACTGAAAACGCTTGTCATAACCATTTCCTTTCTACTACAACAATACCTTCCATAAAATGCCTGCCAGCGCAGACAAGGGATAGCTTTTGCTGTAAACCACTGTAATTTTTTATTATCAATAACCAAATATTCATCATTTTTTAAACAACACATTTATGAAAAAAAAGCTATCAGCAGCGTTTTTCCTGGTGGTGATGCTCACTAATACGGTGCTCCCCGTATTCGCCTCATCCCATAGAGAAGCACCATTAATTGCCAATGACCCCTTAGCAGATAACACCGATCTGTATGCCTTCCGCAGCCCTGAAAACCCAGACTTTATCAACATTATTGCGAATTTTGTTCCGTTCCAATTACCACAGGGCGGACCGAACTATTATTCTTTTGGAGAAAACATCCGTTACGAAATCCACATCGATAACAACATCAACACACCAGGTGATGACATTGTTTTTCGTTTTACTTTTAAACAGGTGATTGAAGATTCTTCTACTTTCTTCAACATCCGTTTGGGCAAACAAAATTTAAAAACTACTTACCGCATGGAAAGGAGTTTGGATGGTGGCAACACGTTCAACACTATTTTTTACAATGGTGTGGTGCCTCCTCCAAACATTGGCCCACGCTCTATTAGTTCTGCTGTTGGTTTAAACGCACCTGACTACAATTCATTGATCACCAGTTCAATTGCAAAATATGGCATTGGCCAGAAAGTATATTGCGGCCCGGCTGATGATCCATTCTTTGTTGACCTCGGCGGTATCTTCGATTTGGGCGATGCTCCACGTGCTTCCGGCAAAGCTGTCGATGGTTTGAAATGTTTGAACGTTTCTACCATTGCATTGCAGGTAAATATTGAAACATTGCAGAAAGACCACAAGAATGCACGCACTGCTACCAACATCCTCGATCCAAATTTTGTGATCGGCGTATGGGCAAGCACCAGCCGTCAAAAGATCAGTGTATTAAAACCAGACGGTAAAGGCGTTGAAACTTCTGGCCCATGGGTGCAGGTTTCAAGGTTGGGTATGCCGTTAACCAACGAAGCAGTTATTCCGATTGGTTATAAAGATTACTGGAACTCATTGACTCCTTACCAGGATCTTTCTAAACTGTCAACCTTTGGTAAATTCTTCTACAATCCTGAATTGTCATTGTACATGAACGACGATCAGTTTGGTGGTGCAGTTCCATCTTTTGCTCCATTGCGTGTACAGAAAAATTCATTGGGTGCATTCGGTTTCGGTAACGGACAAAATGGCTTGTATGGCCTGAAAGGCAATGCAGCATTGAACGGTACAGCCCTTGCTGAAAACGCATTTGGTGGCTTATTGCTTCCCGCTGCTAACTCTCCAAGGTCTGTCGATCTGTGGCCAATCTTCCATACGGGTGTGCCTAACTTGGCGCCTTATCAACTGGCAACCGGCAAACCGGATGGCAATCCATTGGCGGCTGGTAAACCTTTCATCAATAACTTTTTACCAAACGGTGGCGATATGCTGCGTTTGAATATGGCGGTTCCTCCAACACCAAGGGATCATCCAAAATTCAGTTCGCTTGGTTTGGTACAGGCAGCAGTGCTTGGCTTAACCGATCCTGCTTACAACGGATCAACAGCAATCCAGAACATTCCTAACATGGATGGTTTCCCTAACGGAAGAAGGCTGGAAGATGATGTAACAAGGATCGAATTACAGGCAGTGAGCGGCGTAGTATTGGCAGCCATTGGTTTATGGTACGATGATTATACACCAGGCACCAACCAAAGCCCGGTAACTGCTCAATTGGGTGGCGTACTGGGTTACACCACCGGTGTTGAGAAAAATGACAAACCATTTAAAACGGTGTTTCCTTTTGTAGCAGAACCTTTTGCAGGTACTTACATTTGTCCTTGCGAACAGGATATGAGAGATGGAAACGGCCGCCCGATGTTGAGGTCAATCAATACCAGCTCAGCTTTACAGGTAGCGGCACCGGATGTATTTGCATTGGTTAGTCCAAACCCGTTTGTCGACAATGGCGTTATCAAATACCACATCGAACAGGATGCACAGGTTACCATTAATCTTTACAGCGCTGATGGCGTGTTGGTAAAAACTTTGGTAAACAAAAACCTGAAAGCCGGTTCTTACTCACAAAGCTGGAATGGTAGCAACCTGCAAAAAGGTGCTTACTTTATCCAGGTAAGTAAAGATGGTGTATCAAAACAAAATATCCGTGTTGTAAAAGGATCATAATACAACCAGCAAAATAGTATGTTGTTTTTCAAGCCCCGCCTGTTGTCAGGCGGGGCTTTTATAGTTCTATAAAGCCGGAGATTTAAAATAAATTATGTTACAAGCATTAGTTATTATGGCAGCATCGTTGTGTCACTCACTTGTACTGCATACCAACAAGCATCAATGGCTTGCAGATTAAAGCATTTCAAAATATAGCTACCAGTTTTCATTTTTATAAATTTTGCTGTTCATTTTGTTGCTTGTTAATAGTTCCTTTGCCCTTTTGCCCCTGGTCGGTGTCCTCACCGACCAATACCCATAATTCTGCTTAACCTGTTAATATTAGTAGGAGTAAAAATGCTGTTCGGCGAGGACACCGACTAAGGAGATTGCGAAGGCAAATGCAATCATTCAATACGGAATCATAAAAATGACCTTCTTTATCAATAGGTATTTTATTTCGCCCCATCAACATCCACCCAAAACAAACTCTCGTATATAACTTAACCCCCTTCAAAAACTATTTGCTGCTAACCCAATTTCTACCTTAAAAATTATACACCAATGAAAAGAAATTCACTGTACATCCTGCTGGTGGTATTCTTCGCCGCTGCCATAGGTTTCGTTGCATTTAAATACAAAAAAGACGAACAGAAAAAAGCAGACACTGTTTACAAATTACTTCCACGCACCGGCGCCCAGGCACAGTCAGAAGAATGGGCCAACACACAAAAAGCTGCCGCCAAACTCATGGCCAACGTGGAGCAAAATCCAGAAGATAAAAAATCATTGATCGCCATTGCCAATATGTACATTATGGAAGCAAGGGCCACCGGCAATTATACCTACTACGATATGGCCGCCATGAAAGCCATCAGTGAGGTGAT
>CAXTPJ010000152.1:0-6997 GCA_964245855.1 uncultured Ferruginibacter sp.
CTACAAAGATCTGCTTCAACTGCTCAATCAATGCGCCATTACCACTTACGCTGATGTTGCTGATTTTGTCGGCAATTTTTTGAACATATTCCATCTCTTTCAATTTCCACAACATGGTATTGTCTTCCATCAATTTGGCAGTGTTCAGCAAACTTCTTGTGCTGGCAGTTTCTTCCCGGCGCATGATGCTGTTGGCCTGGGCATTTTTTTCTGCCACCAGCACTTTATTCATGATGTCTTTTACATCGCCCGGCAAAATGATATCCCGGATACCGAAACTATTCACTGCCACACCCAATGCTTCAGCAGTATTTTTTACTGCTTCCAAAATGAATGGAACAATGTTGTCTTTCTTCTCCAGTAATTCATCAAAACCCAGGGCGCCAATATATTCCCGCAACGCCAACTGGAAAGCTACATACAACTGCCGTTCATAGTCTTTGTTCTGCAACAAAGCTTTTTCTATGTCTACCACTTTGTACTGGGCATATCCATTGACACGCAACGCAGCTTTATCTTTAGTCAAAATTTCCTGGCCATTGATTTCTACCTGCTGCATACGGCTATCGGCTTTTCCTACCAATACAACTATGCCGTTCTTCCACCAGTAGTACACACCGGATGGCAAGGTTTGTACATATTTTCCATCCACAAACAACACTGCCTCTTCATAGCTTTCCACAGTGTACATTCTTACATAAGGCGCTACCAGTTTATGCTGCAAAGTTGCCCTGCTGATGTCTTCTGTTATCTCGATCTTGCTGATATCTGCTTTTACAAATTCATAATTGATCATACCTTTCCAAAACGCATAACGGCCGGCACTCAATACCTGTTTCAACAAACCATTTTCGTACTGTAAAGCGATCTCGTTGTCTTTTACTTCCACCACTTCCAATGCATTGGCCAGTTCAGCATCCTGCAACAAAATATTCAATTCTGTTGGAGCAACAAAGGCTTTGTTCAAGTCGTACACCATTACGGTTTCACCAAACCAAAACCAATAGTTTCCTTCTTTCAACATGTGCTGGTACACTTCATTCTTAAATACTAATCCTACCTGGTAAGCGTTGATTTTTACTCTTTTCATTGTGCTATTTTTAAAATTTTTGATTGTTAAAAAATAAAGCCGGTGCTGATCATCATCCGGAAATCACGGGAATAAATTTCAATGGTATTGTTTGCAACAGTTACCGGTAATTTTTTATTGGAGCATCCCCAATAGATGTATTACCCTTCTATGCTGCACGCAGCAATCATTGTGCAACCTGTTCCAGGTGTTTGCCAGATAGCAACCTTATTTCCACCATTCCCGAAGGTGATGATGGTCCCTTCTTTTGAAGCGTAACAAAGTCGCCGACAATCAATACCAGCTTTACATTGCGTTCACCATTTTTTGAGAAGTGGTGATTCTTCTGAATCGAAGCATACCTAATGCTCTGCCTTTACCGCTTGGCTACCCACGTAACAGGTGGAATAGGATTCGAACCCACGGACTTTTCTGTTGCTCTACCACTGAGCTATCACTGCTTAAAGTGAAAGGGAGTTGAACCCTTGACCCACAGATTATGGTGGGGACTGCACATTGCTGCAACAGCATACAGATAGCTACTGCGACTGCACTGTAGTGCTTTTGAAAAACACGTACCTGGTTTGCGTGTCAACATACAAATTCCCATCTTGCTGTTAAGCAAGCTTTTGCGCTGATTGTAATCAGCAATATTTTAAAGAACTATTATTCGCTTTGATAATACAAACCTCCAGCTCAACTGTGCAATCTTTTTGCACAGTGAAAATTATTTTTATTATTTTTAAAAAAAAGTTTCTGATGCCTGTTAACCGCAATGCCCTGATCCGCTACCGCACCATCGATAAATGCCTGCAAAACCGCCGCCGCAAATGGACGATCCAAAACCTGATCGAAGCCTGCAGCGAAGCTTTGTACGAATACGAAGGCATTGATAAAGACATCAGCATCCGCACCATCCGCCTCGACCTGAATGCCATGCGGAGCGATAAACTCGGATACAATGCACCCATTGTTGTAACGAATAAAAAGTACTATAGCTATGAAGACGCTGATTATTCCATCGCTAATATTCCATTGACTTCACAAGACCTCGGTATTCTGCAGGAAGTATCACACCTTTTGCAGCAGTTCAAAGGCTTTAGCCATTTTACTGAGGTAACTGAAATGGTAAACAAGCTGGAAGACAAGATCTACAGCGAACAACATCAACAGGCACCGGTGATCGACTTTGAAAAGAACGAACTGCTCACCGGTATCGAGTGGTTGGATGTGTTGTATAAATCCATCGTCAACAAAACAACAATGTTGCTCACTTACCAATCTTTTAAAGCAAGGGTTGCTAACGACATCATCTTTTATCCTTACCTGCTAAAAGAATACCGCAACCGTTGGTTTGTGCTGGGCAAAAAAAAGCAGGGAAAAGAAATTGTCACCTTTGCACTCGACCGAATACAGGCGATTACGGACGCCGCTAAAGAACCGTTTGTTGAACACCGCAATTTTGATCCACATGCATATTTCAAGGATATCCTCGGCGTAACAAGAAATGTTGCTGAAAAGCCTACCACCATTGTCTTTTGGGCCAGTTCGCTCCATGCACCTTACATTAAAACCAAGCCCATTCACGCTTCACAAAAAGTACTGGAAGAGGTAAAAGGCGGCACTCACTTCAGCATCGACGTAATTCCAAATTTTGAGTTGGAAAGAGAACTCATGGGCTTTGGCGAAGGGATCAAAGTCTTATCTCCCAATACTATCATCCGCCAGATCAAACGAAAAGTGCGGTTGATGCATGCGCTGTATGAAACGCAATGAGGTTAGTTCATCAATACCTCTCTTCTAAAACCCATTACCTGTACCCGCTGTTCTGCAACTTCCTTTTCATCCGGGTTGGCAATTTCTGCAATGGTCATAGGCTTATCAATGATATCAGTAAAACCTAAATGATTACTAAGTCGCTGTGATTTTTCAATGCCCAGTTTTCCAAACTCATATTTAGCGATCAACCTTCCTTTGCGCAACAATGCATTATCTACCATGGTAAGCGAATTGTTGAAAGTGCAGATGAGTTGTACATTCAAAAAATCCGCCAATAGTCCATCCAATATATTCAGCAGGTTTGATACAGATGAATTACTGTTCAGCTTTCTGTCCATAATAATACTTTCAGCATCTTCAATGATCAATACACTGTTGGGATTGCTAACCAGCAATTGAATAAAATCCGGACTGGTTATATCTCCGGCTACATTGGGCGATACAAACAATACCCGTTTTTTTATTTTGCCTATCAGGTAACGCAGGTAGGTTGTTTTACCGGTGCCGGGCAATCCATGCAGCAACACGATCCCTTTGTCCTTGTCTTTGCTCAACCGTTTACAAATAATTTCATTCACCGTTTTAAAATCGTCCTCATAAAAAAGGTCCAGGTCGAGTGTTGTTCTTTTTACTTCCAGTTGTTTTAGTTCCAATCCATTTCTTGCACGACTGATGAGGTTTATCTCCAATGGTTGCCGGCGCTGTTTTTCTTTAAACTGTTTCATCAGTTCAGTACAGGCCATAATGAAATCATCCTGCTCACCATTATGATACACCTGGCAATAAAACGTATCAAACTCAATCAGGCAGCCGTTTTGCAAAATCATAAACGTTTCATCAAAAACATACCGTCTTTTTTTGGGTTCGTAATACCGGTAACCATGCACTGATTTTATTAAATGTGCAAATGCTTTTTTGATAGCCTCAAATGCTTTTTCACCATCAATGTTATTAATGTAATGAGCGCTTGGAATTTGTCCAAAACAATACAGGTAAAGCGACTTGCCACACAAATAGCCGTTGTCAAAAATGCTGTTGGCGTTGATTACTTTTTGTTCGTTACTATGTTCCATACAATGCTATTAATCTGTTTTCTTAAAATTGTTTTTTTAACCGTTTCTTCTTTTCTATTGCACCACTTTATTGGCGCAACTGCTGCTTGCAAACGCATCTGGCTTTGCTTTAAATACAAAGCCCATTCCCATGATGTAGCCCATTGCATCTTTCAGTGCATCATTGCTTTTAAAGTTTGGATTGGTATTGATGTCAGCATGCACTTCCATATCTACACCATACCGGCTAAAAATATTACACAGCGGATAGGCCACTTCAATGCTCTTGGCAACTTCCACCAGCATCCTTTCTTTGATGCCCATTTTTTTAGTGGTCGTTTCATTGCAGATGTACATGAAACCACCTTTGCCTTTGCGGATGAAAACGATTACAGTGGCAAATTCTGTTTCCTTGCCCTTCACCTGGCTGTCGGTGCCGATACACACTTTTAAATCATGTCCCATAGCCTTTTCCCTGGTAAGTATTTCTATTACTTCATCTTCAATTGGCCGGTTGATCCGCTTGCCGGCAAGTGTTCTCCATTGTTGCTGCGTTTCCATTATAGGTGCTTTTTTATTTTTGTTACCAGCAGTTGTTTTTCATGGCGGCATCGTTGCGTCGCACTCTTGTACTGCTGATTATCAACTGATCATTTTTCAAATTTTTTTTGGCATGGGCTACAAGGCTCGAACTTGTACCGGTGGTTTTGTAAGCCACCATGTTGCCATTACACTAAACCCATAATTAGTGGACGAAACAGGATTACTCACGACATTTTATTTTTAATTTTTGCGTTCGTGAATTCCGCTTCGCTCCATTTCGAACCTGTACGGTTGCGGCTTCAACGCATGCTCTACCATTGGAGCTATTCGTCCGTATTGTGTTAAACAATGGCCTGTTGTTCTCCCGTAAACCGGTTACAACTACAGCAATTGCCAACACATTTGCGGAGAGTAAAGGGCTCGAACCTTTATGCCGAATCAACGGCGACACAGCTTAGCAAGCCGGCACAATACCATTCTGTCAACTCTCCCTTTTTTTGCGGATGAAGAAAGGTTCGAACTTTCAACCATCGGCTTAACAAGCCACCGCTCTGCCATTGAGCTATTCATCCTTTTGTTGGCCCGGTGATCCCGCCCTGGCGGGAGAACTCACAGCCTCGGATTAAAAGTCCGGTGCATCTACCGTTGAGCTACGAACCAGTTAGTGATGACTGAAAGACTTGAACTTTCAACCGGTACCGTATCAGGGTACTGCTCTGCCAATTGAGCTAAATCATCTTTTTGTTGCGGCTACAAGAGTTGAACTTGCATCTGCCGGCTTATGAGACCGGTATGTTACCATTACACCAAACCGCCATTCCGTTGGCCTAAGCAGACTCGAAGGGCTAAACTTGAACGTGTAAGGTTCCTGCTCTCACCATTAAGCTACAGGCCACTTTAGTTGGCTTAACAAGAGTCGAACTTGTACCACTTCATCCGTAGTGAAGCATTCTGATCCATTAAACTATAAGCCAATACTGGTGCGACTTTCAGATTTGAACTGAATACAACCGGCTTATGTTTACCTCCCAGAAAGAGAGGAAGCCGGCCATGTTACCGATACACCAAGCCGCATTCTTTTTATCGGTTGTCTCCGGGGAATTGAACCCTGTTCTTTGCAGTCACAGTGCAGTGCTTTGCCAGATAAGCTAGAGACAACTTGTTTTCAAAATCACTCTTTAAAAGAGTGGGGTGTTGGTACAGGAGGCCAGGCTCGAACTGACAACCCCGTGATCCCAAATCACGGATTCTACCAATTGAAATACTCCTATAAAATGTAGCGAAGGAGAGTCTCCGCTACAATGCAACTCAACAACCGGGCATTATTTATTTGCTGCAGTTGATTTTTGAAACCTCCCTTCCTTTTTATCTTTCTCAAAAAAGCGGATGATGAGTTTTACCATCAATACCGCAATGACCAGTTTCATTGATTTTAGTTTTACGTTATTTTATTTCTGCTTCATGTCATGGTATTTTGCCATTGCCATCTTTACAATCAGCAATGCAATCTGAATGAAGAATGCTGCGTCCTGCATGGTTAACCTCCTTTGTTTTTACGCCAGGCAATAAAAAAGCCCGGCCATTTTTAATTGGCCGGGCTTTTACTATCGCTGAAACACTTGTTATGTTTGCGCTGGTATATACCACGGCCTTATGTATGGATACAAATTGCCCACCCCGTTATCAAAACATTTACTATTGTTTTGTACAGTTGCCATCCAAATAATTGGCGTATGCAGTGATCGTATCGCTATTGTTGTTTTTTGTTGCGGCATTAATTTTTTTATTTACTGCTTAATTTTTTTTTATTGTTATTCGAGGCCGAGGAACGAATGTTACCTGCATTAAAAAACCCCGAATTTTATTTCGGGGCTTCGCTATTTAGTGTTGGTAAATTCTCTTTACGCATCAGCAAAAACATGCCCCGACAACTGTATCAGCCCCTATCGGACTAAAACAGTTTTTTGATTCGATATGTAAATTTGTGCGTAGCATGTTTTGTTTATTGCTTTTTTGTTTTGCGTTGCAAAGATGAATTTATTTTTTTCATTCTGCCAAATATTTTTTAATATTTTCTGAAATAATTTTTTGGCTTGTTTTAGTATCCTTGAAAATCAAAAATGAAACTTTGGATTTTCAAGGACGTTTTATTTGATTTTTGGAAGGTGATTTTCCATAAAATCCTTCAGGTTACAGATCAAAATACCGTTGTTTGTTTTATAGCTTTCAATGTCCGGCACTATAATAAAATTTTTTTTTGTCTGCAGGTCTTCAATACTCTGGTAATAACCTTTGCTGATGTTTGGAGCGTTGTTCAATTTTATTTCAATGCTTGCAACAGCATGTACGCCCCTGGCCAATACCATATCGCATTCGGCGCCGGCCTGTGTGCGGTAGTAGTATAACTGCAAACCATTGGGTAACGCTTGCAGTACCTGCTCCACCACATAGCCTTCCCAGGAATTGCCGGCCAAAGGGTGGCCTTTTAATGTGTGCATATTGGTAACGTTGCTGATATTGTGCAACAACCCACTATCCCTGATGTACACTTTCG
>CAXTPJ010000153.1:0-6996 GCA_964245855.1 uncultured Ferruginibacter sp.
AAGTCTGTTATTTTATTGTATTTATTGTTTCTTATATTTCTCTTATATAATTGTACGTCACCGGATATTGGTGTTTTATTACAAGATCGCCTGCCTGTATTTTGGCAGCGGCGATTATAATAATGCCATTCATTACCTGAACAAGATCATCAACTGGAAAGTTGACCTGCGTACCGACCTGCAATGTTACAGCCGGCTGCTGCATTTGATCGCCCATTACGAATTGGGCAACGAAGGCATCCTGGACCACCTGATAAAATCGGTGTACCGTTTCATGGCCAAAATGCAAAACCTGAGCGTGGTAGAGGAAGAAATATTCAAATTTATCCGCCGGTCTTTTTCCGTAACGGTAAGGAATATACGCCCGGAACTGGAGAAGTTATTGGTGAAATTAAAAAAAATAGAACACAATCATTTTGAAACAAGGGCATTTGTTTATCTTGACATTGTTTCATGGCTGGAAAGTAAGCTGGAACATGTACCGGTGCAGGAAGTGATCAAAGCAAAGTTCAAGCGCAAGAAGTTGGGAGAGCGGAAGTGATGTATGATTTGTGATGTATGATTTTGGAGACTTCATAATTTTTAGTTCTTTTTAAAACCTGGTTGAGCTAATAGAAAAAAACTTAAAACGCCGTAGTAAGCGGGCACGCTAAAACTGTGATTGAAAATTCAGAGGCAGTAACGTTCAACAGCATTTTTGAAGTCGATTATAAGATCGAATTAATAACTCAAACAGTATCCTATATGTATTTATCCTTTTCTAGTTAGAACCGCATTATTGAAATGCAATACCTGATAAAAGAATACCATACATGTAAAGCCATCACAATGAAGAAAGCAGCAGCAGTCTTGCAATAGCAAGTCTAACGCTTCCCTCTTTGTAAAGACTCTATGGATAAAGCAACCGGACAAACAAATAACATCAAGATCAACACAACGCTTAAAATTGTCATTATGAAAAAAATTTGTTTAGCAGTTTTTATTTTTAGTATGTTAGGTTGCAGCGCACAAAACAGTAAGTTATTGATAGGCACTTATACTTCTGGGAAGAGCGAAGGCATTTATGTGTATGATTTTAACACGGCTACTGCCGATAATAGTTTGATCAGTTCTATCAAAAGTTCCAATCCATCTTTCCTGGCAGTTTCTCCCAATCAAAAATTTGTGTATGCAGTGAACGAAGATGGTGATTCCGTCAACAATGGCGGTGCTTTGAGTGCATTCAAATTTGATAAAAAGAAAGGGGAACTGAGTTTCATTAACCAGCAATTGACTAAGGGTAACCATCCCTGTTATATCAGTTTTGACAAGACGGGCAAATGGGCGGTGGCCAGCAATTACAGCGGCGGTTCCTTTTCTATTTTCCCTGTCAATAAAAACGGCGAAGTTGGTGCAGCAGCAGCTTCCATTCAACATACCGGAAAAGGGATAAATAAAGACCGGCAGGAAAAAGCCCATGTGCATTCTGCCATCTTTAGCAGCGACAATAAATACTTGCTGGTTGCCGATTTGGGCATTGATAAATTACTGGTGTACCGCTTCGATCAAAACAGCGGCACTGTTCAACTGGATCCACTGGCAACCGTTGCGGTGAGCGGTGGTTCAGGGCCAAGGCATACCGCCTTTCATCCTTCTCAAAAATTTATTTACTTAACAGAAGAACTAAGCGGAACCGTTGCCGGCTTTACGTTTGGCGAAAACGGCCAGCTCAAAATGTTTCAAACCATCAGTGCTGTGCCGGAAAATTACAAGGGTAGTTTGGGCGGTGCAGATATCCATGTATCACCCGATGGAAAATTTTTGTATGCATCCAACCGGGGCGAATTAAACGACCTGGTTATTTATTTAATCGATGCTGTAACAGGCGTATTAACCATTGTTGGCCATCAGTCAACTTTGGGCAACACACCCCGTAATTTTAATTTCGATCCTTCCGGAAATTTTTTATTGGCAGCCAATCAAAACAGCGACAACATCGTCATCTTTTCTGTTGATCATCAAACTGGTTTATTGAAAGAAACGGGTAAACAAATCAATGTACCTAACCCGGTTTGCCTTGTTTGGGCAAAGTAATGACAACTGAATATTTTCTGCTTACCAACAGTTGTTTTTCATGGCATCATCGTTGTGTCACTCACTTGTACTAATGATTTCCATGGCATCTTTAGCCTGCTGCTACTGTCTTTCTAATAAAATCTAACAACATTTATATCACAACTTTTTCCAGGTGATGTAAATAAGCTTCTTCAAAACCGGCGCCAATACCCGGTTTATCTGGAACAATGATTTCACCTTTGTTGCTGTATGTAATGCCGCCGGTTACAGGGTCTTCATTAAACATTAACGGCGTATCAAAATCGCAATGTACCACCATATTGCTGCTCAATGCAACATGGGCCGCAGCGGTAAAGGCCAGCCTCGATTCGAGGAAACCGCCTAACTGAACCAGCACATTCTTTTCTTCTGCAATGCGAAGTATCTTTTCAGCCTTAAAGATGCCGCCCGATTTACCCAGCTTTACATTCAGGAAATCGCAGGCCTCCAAATCAAGCAGGCGTTTGGCATCATGCTCATCACAACAACTTTCATCGGCCATTATTTTTATTGGGCTTTGCTTTTTAATGGAAGGCAGCTCCATAAAGTTCCAGCGTGGAATAGGTTCTTCGCAATGCTGTATATTATAATGTTGAAGGGCATCTAAAATGAGCATTGTATCGGCAACAGTCCAGCCCTGGTTAGCGTCAATCCTGATGGGCAATTCCATACCAATGGCTGCACTTATTTGTTTTATCCTTTCAATGTCATCCGCCGGCTTTCCTCCTAATTTTACTTTCACTACCTGGAAACCATTGGCTTTTATTTTCACCGCATCGGCTACCATTTTTTCCACCGCATCAAAACTCACCGTATAATCTGTGATCAACGTTTTATCGTTGCTGCCGCCTAAAAATGCATACAAAGGGAGTTGTGCATATTTGGCTGCAATATCATACAATGCCATATCAAAAGCACTTTTGATGCTGCTGTTGGCATAAATGACAGCATTCATTGCTTTGGTGCAGGCTTCAATATCCAATGCATCAAAGCCTTTTAATTTATTGGCGAGATAACGGCCCACCACCATACCGGTTTCCATGTTTTCGCCGTTGATTGCCATAAAAGGACTGCATTCGCCGATGCCGGTACCGCCTTCATTTGTATGGATAACAACAATCACATTTTCAGCGTGGGTTAATGACCCAAGAGAAATAATGAAAGGTTCTTTTAATTTTATTTTGGAAGCGTATAGTTCAACAGAAGTGATGATCAATGGAGAAGGCATTGGGTTTATTTTGGATCAAATATATTTCAAAATTTGCCTCCTGCCCTCTATAGGAGAGTTATTGATCCTGGCATTTTCGACCAGTTACCATTTCTTCATTTACTGTTAAAGATGGATTTAAACAAGCTGCCATGAAAAACTAAAAGTACAAGTGAGATCATTATTTTCTTTTCCCAAAAAAGAAAATAATGACAGAACAAGTTCACAACGATATTGAATAATGAACAAATGTTTGAATCATAATTTTTTGATTTAAAAAATCCATTTACAAATTGATTTTACTAATCAATTTAGTATTCGTAAATTTGATTTGATGTACGCAATAGTTGATATTGAAACGACCGGGGGTTATGCTTCAGCCAATGGTATTACCGAAATTGCTGTGTACATACATGATGGTGATAAAGTGGTAAGGCACTTTGAAACACTGATCAACCCGCAGCAGAGCATTCCAAAATATATCGTTGCACTTACCGGCATTGACAATTATATGGTGGCCGATGCGCCTGCTTTTGAAGAGGTAGCGGATATATTATTTGAATTGCTGAACGATAATGTTTTTGTTGCACACAACGTCAACTTTGATTATTCTTTTGTAAAACATCATTTGAAAGCTGCCGGTTTTGAGCTGACCGCAAAAAAACTGTGTACTGTGCGGTTAGGAAGAAAGGTATTTCCGGGTTTGCCGTCTTACAGTCTTGGCAATCTATGCCGGTCGTTGCAATTGCCGCTCGACAACCGTCACCGGGCTGGCGGCGATGCAAAGGCTACGGTTAAATTGCTGGAACATTGTATTGCACATGGCGGCGATATCCATATCCAGCAGATGCTCAAAAAATCTTCTGCAGAACAATGGTTGCCGATGCAGTTGACCAAAACCGATATCCAGCAATTGCCTTCCTGTGCCGGCGTATATTATTTTTTGGATGCCAAGGATAAAATTGTTTATGTTGGTAAAGCAGTAAATATCCGCAAAAGGGTGAGCAGCCATTTTACACACAATGATGGCGACCGCAAACGGCAGAATTTTTTACGCACTATCAGCAAAGTAAAATACAAAGCCTGTGCTACCGAGTTGGAAGCCATTGTACTGGAAAGCGCTGAAATAAGAAGGTTGTGGCCCAAATACAATGTAAGCCAGAAGCAGCCGCAGCAAAAATATGCGTTGTACCAGTTTGAAGACAACAAGGGTTATCTACGGTTGGCCATTGATAAAAAAAGAAAACATTTCCCATCATTGTATAGTTTTAATTTATTGCATGAAGGATTGGTGATGCTGAAAAAAATGATCGCTGAATTTGAGTTACATGAGAAGTTGTGCTTTATTGATAAAACGCCGATCACCGAAAATGATATTGCTTTTTTAGACCCGCCTTTTATTTATAATGGAAAGATAAGAAGGGCGCTGGAAGCACTGGAAGAATTGCTGCCCACCTTTGCTGTGATGGATGCTGGTATCAAGGAAGATGAAAAATTATACCTGCTGGTTGAACGGGGCAATTTTTGGGGAATGGGTTATTTACCGGCTACGATGCAGGTAAACTCTGCAGATGATTTAAAAAGTTATTTGCAACCCTATGCTGACAATGATACCATCCGCAACAGCATCTATTCATTTGTAGAAAAAAATCCGGAGAAGAAATTGGCGTTTGCTGTTTAATTGCGGCGGGTACTGATGCTATGAAAAACAACAGTACAAGAGAGTGACACAACGATGTTGAGCAATGTACTGAAGTTGGTAACAAAATTATAATTGATTGTAACGCCACCTATTCTTTCCCCTGCACCACAATTACAATTTCGCCTTTTACTGGTTTCCTATTGAAATGATCATGCACTTCCTGCAGGCTGCCCCGTTTGTTTTCTTCAAATTTTTTAGTGAGTTCACGGCTTACACAACATTGTCTTTCTGCACCAAAGTATTGTACCAGTTCATTCAACGTTTTTACCAGCCGCATCGGGCTTTCATAAAACACCATTGTCCTTTCTTCGTCTGCCAGTCTTTTAAAGAAAGTTTGTCTACCTTTTTTGAGTGGCGGAAAACCTTCAAAGCAGAAACTGTTGGTTGGCAAACCACTGTTTACAAGGGCCGGGACAAAAGCGGTGGCGCCGGGCAAACATTCCACTACCACATTATTTTTCACACATTCCCTCACCAGTAAAAAAGCAGGATCGCTGATGCCCGGTGTGCCGGCATCGGTGAGCAACGCCATTGTCCGGCCAGCCTGTAATTGCTCTGCCAAATGCTGTACAATTTTATGTTCGTTGTGCTGGTGATAAGGCGTAATGGGTTTTTGAATTTGGTAATGCTGCAGCAAAACGGAAGAGGTACGGGTATCTTCTGCCAGTATCAGGTCGACAGTTTTTAAAACATCAATCGCCCGGAAGGTCATATCAGCAAGATTGCCTATGGGAGTGGGAACTATGTAGAGCATGATTGTTAAATTACCGGATGATTGAATGGTTATTCAGTTTTCAACTGATCACTTATCACCGGCTAACTATTATCCAACGGTTACTTCAAACATTTCCATTACCTGGTTGGCCAGCAATTTCTTTGCAGCGTCTTCTGCAATTTGTTTGGCATCTTCTGCTGAAGCGGCTTCAACCTGCAGCGTAATGTTTTTTCCGATGCGTACATCTTTAATACCGGCGAGGCCGAGGTTAGACAATCCGCCCATCACCGCTTTTCCCTGTGGATCGAGCAATTCTTTGTGCGGCATTACTTTTACTTGTGCAGTATAGATCATGTAGTTGGTTTGTTTTTATACGCCAAAGATAAAATAATGTAGGCAATGAAAATAATGGGAACCGCCAGCCATTTTAAAAAGATGGCTGCTAAGGCACCGATTACCACCAAAATTATTTTAGGCAAATTATTTTTAAGCGAAGTGTCTTTGAATTTTAATGCAATCATTGGGAGGTTGCTGATCATTAACCAGCTAAGCACAATGATCAAAGCATACAATACCCATTTGTTTACCAGCCATTCGCTTATGTTAATGGTGCCGGTACCATAATGTAAAATCAAAGGCAACGATGCCACCAATAAACCAACTGCGGGCGTTGGGACACCTTTAAATCCGTAGCCCTGCGAATTATCCAAATTGAACTTGGCCAACCGGTAAGCAGCAGCAGCGGTTACTATAAATGCCGGCAGAAAATAAACCAGGTGGGCATCCAATCCACTTTCCTCTTTCATAAAACTCATTCTCAATAATTGGTACAGGATTACTCCGGGGGCAGCGCCGAAACTTACCACATCTGCCAATGAATCCAGTTGCTTACCCATTTCGGAACCAGCTTTAAAAAAACGGGCGACAAAACCATCCAAAAAATCAACCACAGCAGCGGCATATAAACAAAGTGCAGCCAAAGCAATGTTTTCAGGAATATTGAAACTGCTTGCCAGGTCTTCGTTTACATAAATAGAAATGCTTTCTGTTTGCAATGCCAGTACAATAGCAATACAGCCAAAGATCAAATTACAGAGGGTGAATAAGTTTGGGATGTGCTTCATGATATTTTTGACGACAGACAACAGACCGAAGACAACAGACGGTGCTTGAAGAAAGCCGGTTTATTTAGTTTTTTCAAATTACTCAATTTAATAACTATTTTTTATTGATTGAATTTTTAAATGCCTGGATTTTTACCGTCAGCATTTCAAGTTT
>CAXTPJ010000154.1:0-6975 GCA_964245855.1 uncultured Ferruginibacter sp.
CTTAGTAAAAGAATAATTATTTCTTGTGCTTCCATTTTTTAATGGAGACAAAGTTCCTGCAGGCGAAAAATCTATGCCATTCAAACTTTTTTGGATTTCATACCTTGCTGTATTAGAAGCTTCATTTTCAACTGACCAGTTTAAAACTGCAGTATTTCCTTGTTTTACAACAGAAAAATTCAGGAATTTTACAACCAATGTTACATACTGATCAGATGTTCCGCCATTGTTGGTTGCATCTGTGGAATTGTAATAGCCATAGAAAGGGGTGTTATAATTTGTAACATCACCAATACCCTGGTTAAACTGTACATACCATGTCATCTGGAAATTAGGGCCACCACCTGAACTTGTCAAATCTTCCAAACGGATTGCAGGATCATAAGGAGCTGCAAAACTAAAAGTAGCAATTACATTATCCGCATTGGCCGTAAGTGAAGAAGGTACATCAGTACCGGTATTTGGTAAAATCAAATAAGAGTAGTATGCCCTTCCGTTCATGATGTAAGGGTTATTGGCATCAGTTGGATTAAAAGTCACATTACTAAGCGTAGTAGATTTAGTAATGCTGGCTTCCGTTGGGTTAGTACCACCAGTTAAAGTTTGATCAGGAATACTGAACGTAACGTTGATATTTCCTACCTGAGCATTAATATTATCTGTTGGCTTGGCCAATATTTCTATAACGGAGGTCGTACTACCTTTTCTTATAGATCCGGAAACAGTAGTTTGAGCCAATGCAGCAGTGCTGAATATGCTTAAAATGAAAAGGTTAATAATAAATTTTTTCATGTTCTTTCGATTGAAAATTTAATTTAATGAGGTTAGTTTAAAATGCAGCTTGTGGAATTACGATTGCTTTGTTACCAGTAAGAATAGTGTTAAGCAACATGTTTTCGTCATTTGAAGCACCTGCATATCTAACATTACCATTCATATTATAATCAGTAAGATAATATCCTGAAGCTACAAGACCCTTATTACCATTCAACGGAGCTGTATTCAATAATGCATTTTCATCATTTGCAGCACCCGCATACCTTAAATTAGCGTTTGCGTTACCATTTCCAGCCCACATCATATACTTTGTGGTTGTTGCAGTACCATATTTGTTTGTCATTGCAGTGTTGGTAGCCGGAGCCAAAGCCTGTGTCAACGCTGAGCTGAAATCGTAATTGGTATTGGTTGTTTTAGCCAAAGCAATAGCAGAAGCAATCCTAACACCCACATGGTTTCTATGTTTGATAGACACATAATAGCTACCAGCAGCATTACCTGCTATATTTACCGGAGAACTTCCATCTGTATCTACAACATCGCCATCACGTTGAACCAGTGCTGCACGTTGGCTTACAACCACGTTATCGCTAGTCCTATGTAACTGAACCAACACCCAGTCTACAATCGTATTGTCTGTAGCTGTACCTGCGGCAGAACCTACTACAGTAGTAGCAGCAGTTTCTCCACCGCCGCTTCCCCTTGTTGCATTAGATGCGCTCAATAAGGTTCCACCTAAAGCAGAAGAATAAGGCTCGGTAGTAGGAATTACGTTAGCAGTACGCAAAGCATCACTCATTCTATCCAGCGTTGTGTTGTAAGCCCCCTGCAGAATAATTTTTGGTGAAACCAACAACGGAGAAAGTACTGGCCTTGTTCCAACTGCAAAAGTACCAACAGAGGTTAAACCAGTCCTGGTGTAAGAATAAGGACCAGCACCTGTTGCAGCGCCGGTTTGGCTATTTAATAAATCCCATCCAACATTGTTAGCTGGTGTAGTGATATAGTAAGATAAACCACCTCTTGACCTATCAAAGTTGATTAACTCATCTGTACCAGCCCAGGTAGCGGTAACACTCAGGTTACTTCCGCCTGCAACAGCTTCGGTTACAGTCCAGGTATTGTTTACCACTTCTTTAGTGTAAGCAGTACCGGTAGTACCTGCTGTTAATACAGTAGCAGAAGCCCTTGCACCAATACTATCAGCAGTTCCAGTGTTAGCAATTGATAAAGGATTATAAGAAGTTAAAGAATTACCGATTGGGAAATTGAAAGCAGTTGTTCCCAACGCTGCTTTAATCAATCTTCCGGTTCCGTTGGTTACAAAATATTTTGCGTTGGTAGCATTGGTAACGGTAGCGGCACTGCCCAAAGAAACAGAATTGTTACCCATAACAATTTTACCGGCAGTAAATAAAACATCACCTGCAACTTTTGCGTTGCCGGTTAATGTTGCATTGGCTGCGTTGTTAATTTCTAAATTCGGGATACTAAAACCTCCCATGTTTACGTTCTGGTTAGCAGAACCATTCAATACCACTTTACCAGTACCCTGAATATCTACGTTACTGGTAACATCTCCCTGAACGGTGACAGTGGCACCAGCCTGTATGGTAAACGTAGCCTGGTCAATAAATAACTGGGCGGAAGCCATGTTACAGCAAACTGTACCACAGGCCATCATTAGCAGATGTAATTTTTTAAGCTTCATGGAGCAAATAGTTTATGATTGTTAACACTTTGAGATAAAAGTACATATTTATTTGAATGTGCAAAAACTATTTTAGCAATTGGATACATTCAGTTAGTAAACGGTGGACAACAAACAGTTAGAATTAATGAAGTGAAGATATAAAAGATTCATTCTAAACCCATCCGCCAATCGGGTGAATTATTTTTTTCCTCAACCGCAAGAAATCCGTTTGCAATTATCGGTTATTTTAGCCGAAATTTGCAAAACTTAAAGAAAAAATATGTTAGCAGAAATAAAAGTCCCGGCCGTAGGGGAAAGTATTACAGAAGTAACCTTAGTAAAATGGATAAAAAAAACGGGTGATTGGGTAGAAAGAGATGAAGTAATTGCAGAACTGGAAAGCGAAAAAGCCACCTTTGAGATAAATGCCGAACAGGCAGGAACATTGACAACGTTAGCAAACGAAGGCGATACCATAAAAATTGGCGACCTCGTTTGTAACATCGACACAGATGGCATAAAACCTGCATCTGCGGCTGCTGAAACAAAAGCTCCGGAAAAAGCTGCAGCGCCTACTGCTGAAAAAGTACCTGCACCATCGCAACCGGCAACACCTGCTGCTGATGTAAAAGCTACGCCTGTAGCTGCAGCCATGATTGCTGATAAAAAAGTTGATACCAAAAACATTGTCGCCACCGGCAGCAACGGAAAAATATTTAAACAGGACGTACTGGAAGCTTTGAATAATCCCGGCAGAAAACCCGGTGTGGAATTATTTAACCGCAATGTGCGCCAGGAAAAAATGAGCAACCTCCGCAAAACCATCAGCAGAAGGTTGGTAGAAGCGAAAAACACCACTGCCATGCTCACTACTTTTAATGAAGTAGATATGAGCGCTATCATGGAGATCAGGGCAAAAAATAAAGATAAATTCAAAGAATTGCATGGTGTAAATCTTGGCTTCATGAGCTTTTTTACAAAAGCCTGCTGCTTTGCTTTGCAGGAGTGGCCTGCGGTGAATGCAATGATTGATGGAGAGCAGGTTCTATACAATGATTTCTGTGATATTTCAATCGCCGTTTCTGCGCCAAAAGGCTTGGTAGTACCGGTTATCAGGAATGCAGAAAGCTTGAGCATGGCCGGCATTGAAAAGAAAGTAGTGGAACTGGCTACCAAAGCAAAAGATAATAAATTGACGCTGGAAGAAATGAGTGGCGGCACCTTCACCATCACCAATGGTGGTGTGTTTGGCTCACTCATGAGTACACCAATTATTAATATTCCCCAAAGTGCTATTTTAGGTATGCACAAAATACAGGAACGTCCAATGGCCATCAACGGGCAGGTGGTAATTAAGCCAATGATGTACGTTGCATTAAGCTACGATCACCGCATCATTGATGGAAGGGAATCTGTGAGTTTTTTGGTAAGGGTGAAAGAATTATTGGAGAACCCGGCATTGTTGTTGTTTGGCAAAGACCCTGTAAAAAGTTTGCTTGAAATTTAAATAATATCATGGCATAAATTATTTCACTGCGGCTGGTTTTACTTCCAGCCGCTTATTTTTTATATGAGCCGCCACCATTCCCATATCAATACCGCCATCCAATTAATTGAGTCATTTAAAGGCGATGAACCGTTCGCCAATTTTATCAAACATTTCTTTGCATCAGAAAAAAAATTCGGCTCGAAAGACAGGAAACAAATTGCATCCCTTTGTTTTAGCTATTTTAGGCTGGGATTGGCTTTGGACAAAAAACCTTCGGAGAAAAATTTATTGACCGCATTCTTTTTATGCAATACCGAACCGATAGAAATGATAAAGGCGTTAAAGCCTGAATGGGAAGAAATGACGGGCAAACCTTTGGAAGAAAAATTAAATTTTCTCCACGGTTGCATCGAGCTGTCGGGCATCTTCCCTTTTAAAAAAGAGCTGAACGAAAATATTGATTTTAATAATTTTTGCAGGTCATTTTTAATTCAGCCTGATCTTTTTACAAGGATACGCCCCAAACAAAAAATTAACACCCTCAAAAAAATAAAAAAGTCAGGGCTGCCCTATGTTTTATTAAATGATGATAACTGTAGCGAGTTTGCCTCCGGAACAAAGATCGATGACTTGCTGGAGCCGGATAATGAAATAGTGATACAGGATTACAACTCTCAAAAAGTATTGGATTACCTGCAGCAAAATAAGGATGAATTAGCCGCAAAAAATTCACCGCCGGGTACATTAGCTGTTTGGGATTGTTGTGCAGCCAGTGGAGGAAAATCAATTTTATTGACAGACATCCTGCAGCAAAAAATCAGCCTAACGGTATCGGATATACGCCCTGCCAGTATCCTCAATTTGCACCAGCGGTTTAAAAAAGCTTCTATTAACGAATACCAGTATTTCATAACTGATATTGGTAACATGGATGGCAAAGTGCCTTTATCAAGTTACGACATCATTATATGCGATGCCCCCTGCACCGGCAGCGGTACCTGGAGCCGGACACCCGAACAATTGTACTTTTTTAAAGAAAGTACCATTGGCAGTTACGCCGAAAAGCAAAAGAAAATTGCTGATAATGCCACGCTGCATTTAAAACAGGATGGCATATTTGTTTACATTACCTGCTCTGTATTTGAAAAAGAAAATGAAGCGATCGCCAAGTATATTCAAAAAGAATTACAAATGGAAATGATACACATGGAAAATCTGTACGGTTATAACAATAAAGCAGATTCTATGTTTGTAGCCATTTTCAAAAACAAATAAATTCGATAAAGTATAAGCCAGGAATGCACTAATTAACTCGAATAAAAACAAATACTTTATTAGAGAATATTCGTGTATTCGTGGCAAAGAATATCATTCTTTACCAACCTCTGATATCTTCTCTCGAAATTTTTCAGTTAAAGAAATCCATTTATTATACAATAGCCATAAACCATAAATGCACTAATTAAAACCGAACGAAAAACAAATAGCTTATTAGTGAACATTCGTGTATTGGTAGCAAAAATCTATTTCCCTTAATAATACATCCAGCTAAATTTAACAGGTACATTTTTTATGAAAGTCAATGCCGGTGTAGGAAATTTCAATGCATTGGGAACGCCCAGCAACAAATGCGGGTTCATTTCTTTGTTATCGATCCTTTTTAAATCAACATCGGCCGACAATAAAAATTTGCGCTGTCTTTTAAATTCCGGTATCACTACATCTTTAATTTTTGATGGGTTAGTCCTTGCCCCGATCATACCATCCGCACTCATACCTACACTCACATTCAACCATGTCGGAAAAGAAGTTTTACTGCTCATAAAAGAAGCCGGGTTAATCGACAGCCAGTAGGTTTGCCCGTTGTAATCCTTTAACCAGCTTTGCCATTTATTGGCGCCCAGTTCTGCCGGGTTGTATTTGGCATAAATCGTTTTATGAAACGAAAATTTCAGCCGCATTCGTTGTTCGCCCCAGGCCAGTTGCTGACTTACAAACAAAGAACTGCCGATTATATTGGCCAGCATATCACCTTTGGAGAAACCCCATTTTTGCGAAAACCCATCAAATATCTCTATCATGGTTTGCAGGCCCAAAGCTGTTAAACCACCTACCCATGCAGCTTTTCTGCTATCTACCCCACTCCACCGCATCACATCGTATTGTATGGCGCTAAAATTATAAGCAGTGGTGGCATGGCCCAGTTTATCCATGGTTAACCATTCTGCATTGTCGTTAAATAAATGAAACCTGCTTTTAGGAAACTTCTTGTACCACAAGTAGTGCAACGCCAATGTGCCGGCGGTTGCCAATACCGATTCCGTTACCACCACCGTAGTAAAGCGGCTTTTGTTAAACTGATTGTTGTTGTTTTGTGCCTTGCACGGAGCAGCCTGTAAGGCAAACAGGAATAAAACCAGTACCGGGTATTGAATGTATTTCAGCCGCAAATGAACGCTCCTTTTTATAAGTTGCAATGTTATCAATTTTTGTTTATTCCCCACATTAAAATTGGTTTAAGCAATATACCGGGCACATCATCGTTTTGCTTCCGTACCAGGAATGAATACTTATCGGTATCGTCCCAATTTTTTAATCTAAACCCCACCATCATGAAGACAGCTACTATCAGTATGCCTGTAAGGTCAAACCAATTGCAGGAGTTCACCAACAAGAGTATCGTATTTTTTAAATGGCTTTTTACTGTATAAGTAAAATCATTTTCAGCGAACGTCTGTTAGCCAAATAAATCATATGCCAACAGACACCAAAACCGGTAAATATGGAGCAATCCTGTTACCGGTTTTTTTATAGAAAGAATAATTTGGGCGCCCGGGCGGGCTATCACTTCAAGTCCGGCACATGAGCTAATGCACAAGCCTTCACCGGGCTTTCCGTTCTATCCCTGGCGCAGCGGCTGCTAAAATTAAAATGCGCAGCACATCTCTAGCGTCAATCATCCCGTCAATATTAACAATAAAGCTTTTAAGCGGCCTTGAATAAAAAGTGCTATAAA
>CAXTPJ010000155.1:0-6971 GCA_964245855.1 uncultured Ferruginibacter sp.
GTTTCAGGTCAACTACCTTTTCCCAGGCTTTTATGGCTTGTGCAGTGTCGGCATTCTCTGAAAGTAAAGTTGCTTTTATAAACCATAATCTTGCGTTCATGCTGTCTTTGGCTAAAGCACTGCCGGCTTCAGTTATCGCCTGCTCATAGTTTTTGTTTTCACGAAAATACTGTATCAGGTTTTCTTTCAATAACAGTGAATCGGGATGTTGTGCAATCAATTGCCTTAAACTTTTTTCCTGCGCAGGCATGTCTGCATTAGCTTTAGGCTCATCAACTTTTTTTTCACCTGCTTCAGTGCTATCATTATAGTTGCAGGAAAAAAATACAACCGCTAAAAAAAATGCAACTATTTTATTCATGTGTGTTTTTAATGCGGCAAAATTAAGTTGTTGTGTTATAATGTGCCGACAATATTTTTATGATCTTTCTATGATTGCAATTAACTTTATTGCCTCAAATAATTATACATGAGCAATTCAATCCTCGCAGGCTTTGGGTTAGTGTTGTTAATATCTATGAATGCATTGGCACAGGTTGCTGTAGAGCCGGGCGCAAAAAAAATAGATACCCTGCAATTTGAAGGTGAAAAACATTTTGCCAATGTAAGGCAGCTAACTTTTGGCGGCGATAATGCGGAAGCCTATTTCAGTTTTGACGGGCAATATTTGATCTTTCAAAAAACAAATCCACGCCAGGGGATTCAATGCGACCAGATATGGATGGGGAAAATTCCTGCCACATCAGAAGAAAAATTTGAGCCTAAATTAGTAAGTACCGGCACCGGCAGAACAACCTGTGCCTATTTTTATCCGGATGGAAAACATATCCTGTATGCCTCTACGCATTTAAGTGCTGATACATGCCCGCCGGTGCCTGACAGGAAAAAATATGGAAACAAATATATCTGGCCGATCTATGAAAGTTTTGATATTTTTAAGGCAGACCTCCATGGAAAAATTGTACAGCAATTAACTGATGCCAAAGGTTATGATGCCGAAGCAACCATTTCGCCAAAAGGCGACAAAATATTATTTACTTCCATGAGAGACGGCGACCTTGATCTGTACACGATGGGTTTAGATGGTAAGAATATAAAAAGAATTACCAATACAGTTGGATACGATGGCGGCGCCTGGTTTAGCCCGGATGGAAAAAAGATAATCTGGCGGGCCAGCAGGCCAAAAACAGCAGAGGAAATAAAAGAATACACAGACTTATTAAAAGAAAATTTAGTGGCCCCAACGCACATGGAAGTTTGGATTGCCAATGCGGATGGCAGCGATGCACACCAGGTAACTTTTTTAGAGCAGGCCAACTGGGCACCCAATTTTACACCCGATGGAAAACATGTGATCTTTTGCAGCAACCATGAATACAGGAGAGGCTTTCCTTTCAATATGTACCTGGTTGATGAAAATGGAAAAGGTTTAGAAAAAATCAGCCGTGACAAAGGGTTTGATGCTTTTCCTATGTTTAGCCCTGATGGTAAAAAGATCATTTTTTGCAGCAACCGGAACAATGGCGGAACAAGGGATACCAATATTTTTATTGCCGATTGGGTGCAGTAACCTGTTTGCTGGTAAGCCAATTATGCGCAGCTCAACACCTGCATTTTTAATTCAAAAGTGGTATGGTTAAGTCGGTTGTTTTACCGCAAATTTGTTATAACCTTTCCCGCAAATGAATGTGGGTATGATACCGGCATCGGTATTTCATGGCATCATCGTTGCGTCGCAATCCTTTCATCCAAATATCATTGTGCATCATCTGCTCATGATATTATTGGGTTGCTAAATTTTGCAGGAATTGTTTACGGGCAACATTTAAAAGTGACAGCCACAAGGTGCTTAGCGTGATCCCAGTTCAATTACTTCGCAATCTTTCATATTCTTTCCATCAATTACAAACCTGATTAGCGTCCTCATTTTATGCCAGCCATGCTTGCCGGCAGCGCCCGGGTTCATGTGCAGGCATTGCAGTTTGTCGTCGAACATCACTTTTAAAATATGGGAGTGGCCACTGATAAATAATTGTGGCTGATGAATGAGCAGTTCTTTTTTTGTTTCAGGATTATATTTGGGCGGATAACCACCAATGTGCCGCATCATTACTTTTACCGCTTCGCACATAAAAACCAATTGCTCCGGAAATTCAGTACGGATGGCAGTACCATCAATATTGCCATAAACGCCCCTGAATTTTTTCCGGCCATCTTTTTCCGGCCATGCCTGTTGCAACCGCTCTGCAACCTCATCACCAAAATCGCCGCCATGCCATACTTCATCGCATTGTTTAAAATGTTCAAAAACGGTATCATCCAAATAACCGTGTGTGTCTGAAAGAAGGCCGATCCTGGTCAAATTTTTCTCGTAAAAATAGCTGCTTTTTATAAAATCAGTTAAGGATTAAAACCAAAGTAAACATTGCCTGCATTAACAAGGCCGTTGATAATAGCCTTTGGATTGGCAATAAGAAAATTACCATTGGATAAGCTTACAGATTCTCCATACAGGTCTGAATAGGCAGGAAATTCAGAAGTGAGGATCTGTGTTTTTGTATAACTGTCTCCGGAAAGATTCTTATAAATATACACAGCGCCCTGCCGTGAACTGTAATAGCTGCTTCCGCCATTCGGGTAATCAAGGCCACCTGAAGATCCAACCAGTAAAGTGTTGTCATATAAGGATAAGGCAAGGCCAAAAGTAAGATACCTGAGACTGGTGCTGCCGGGAATTTCAAAATCATACAGGAACAAATAGGTGGTATTTCTCCACAGTGCGCCGGTTCTGGTATAGATGTATACGGCTGCACTTGAATTCGAATAAGCGGTAGCCCAGGGAGCGCCAATAGCCATTTTATTTGAAAAAATACTCATGGCTGCACCAAACTGAGCCTGTGCTACGGTGCCTTGCAGTTTTTGCTGAAAATTCCAGACATTTCCGCCATAGGCATATACATACACGGCGCCGGCATCAGCATAAGCGTAAGTTGCATTATCCTGCAAAGGCGCCCCTACAGCTACATAGTCACTATCCATGCTTATGGTAAAACCAAAATTGTCGTAGTTAAGAAGATCAGTTGGTGCAATATTTTGAGTAAAAGCCCAGGCAGTACCGCCTCTTTTATAAGTATACACTTCCCCTTTTGAAATTCCACCGGCAGTGGAATAAGGGATACCAACTGCAATACTGGGGCCGCCCGTTGAGTAAGCAGATACACCTACCGACCAGCCAAAATATTCACCGGCGGCGCCTCCCGGCTTTTTAAAGGCACTGTCCAATTGCCAGGCATTTCCATTTCTTCGATAAACATACACCCGGCCCTGGTAGTTGTTTGTGCCAACGGATTTGTTACAGGCCCCCACAACAGCATAATCGCCTGATATGGCAACAGATCCGCCAAAATAATCGCTTCTTGCAGAATCATACGCTACCAGCCTGGATTGCTGCCTCCAGCCGGTGCTTGTTTTAACAAAAATGTAGGCAGCTCCCATATTAGGTATATCACCCCCTGAATACTTGGGTGCCCCAATGATAGCATAATTGCCTGATATTGCCACCCTGGAACCAAAGTAAGAGTTAGCTTGCGGCGCAGTTGTATTACGAACCTGGGGGTCAATAATGCCTTCGTCTGTAAAAGAAAGCGCTTTCCAGTTTGCACCATCAAAAAACATCACCGTAGTCCTGTCTAAATCATATACCAGCAAGCCTGTTGAAGGGTTGCTCATAGCTTTACGTTGTGCAGTAGTAAGCCTGGGTATCAGCACACCTTTGTTGGAAGAAGAAACATCCAGCATTGCAGAACTGTTGGGAGCTGTTGTGCCAACGCCTACACTTTGCGCCTGTAAATAATGAGTAATGGAAAGTGAAAGCAACAAGGTTATCAGTAAATTTTTCATCGCCTAAATTTAGGTAAACGCAACCATTTTTTTAGTTTCAGGCAATAACAATTTATCAGGATGTAACATTTGTTGAGCAGGTGGCGAAATTTCCCCTTCAGATGGGTAAGAAAATAACCAGCAAGTTGGAAAGATAACCAATCAATAACTTTTCCTAATTTTAATGAATGCCATATTACCGCAACTTCACCTACTGGATCGATAAAAGAAAATGGAAGTACATTTTCTTATTGTCTTCTTTAGAATTATCTGGCAATTGATAACGCATCAGCAATTATTATCAATTATCCATTAACCAATTATCCATTCAACCATGCCTCATTATTATACACTCGGGGAAATACCCCATAAACGACATACACAATTCCGTAAGCCGAATGGTGAACTGTATGCAGAACAATTGTTCAGCACTGAAGGTTTCAGCAATGATTATTCTTTATTGTACCATACTTATCCGCCAACACAGATCATTAAAACCGAACCACAGGAAAATGTAAGCCCTGTTATTGCGGAAGAGAAAATGCTGGAGCACCGCAGTTTTGAAGGCTTCAATATCAAACCCGAAAAGGACTTTTTACAAAGCAGGAAAGCGGTGCTTGTCAATAACGACCTGCACATTGTGCTGGCATCGCCGCAACAAAGCATGGACAGTTATTTTTATAAAAATGCGGATGCTGATGAAATGATCTTTGTACATGAGGGGAGCGGTGTACTTAAAACGATGTATGGTAATGTATATTTTACCTACGGTGATTACATTGTAATTCCGAGAGGTACCATCTACCAAATAACTTTTGGTACAGACAACAACCGGCTATTCATTGTAGAATCGTTTAGCCCTATCCGTTACCCTAAAAAATACCTGAGCAAATATGGCCAACTGATGGAGCATTCGCCTTATTGCGAAAGGGATATCACGCCCCCGCATAGTTTACAAACTCATGATGAGGCAGGCGACTTTTTGATCAAAACAAAGAAGCAGGGCTTACTGTATGGCATTCATTATGGCCATCACCCTTTTGATGTAATTGGATGGGATGGTTGCTGCTATCCCTATACTTTTTCCATCCATGATTTTGAACCCATCACTGGCAGGATACACCAGCCGCCACCGGTACACCAAACATTTGAAGCTAATAATTTTGTGGTGTGTTCTTTTGTGCCAAGGTTATTCGATTATCATCCACAGGCCATTCCTGCTCCTTACAATCACAGTAACATCGACAGCGATGAAGTATTGTATTATGTTGATGGTGATTTCATGAGCCGCAAACATGTTACCAGGGGGATGATCAATCTGCACCCGGCCGGTATTCCGCATGGGCCGCACCCCGGTGCTGTAAACAAAAGTATTGGCGCCAAAGCCACCAATGAACTGGCAGTAATGGTAGATACTTTTCACCCATTGAAATTAACGGTGGATGCACTCGCAATAGAAAATGAGGGGTATGTAATGAGCTGGGCAGAGTAAGGTACAGATCAATCAATGGTTAATTCAAAACATTAATTTTTACTTTCCTGATTTTCTGGTTATTTTTAAGAAAGAAATTTTCACCCACAACATTGCTAAAAAAATTATTGCCATGCTCAAATTTCAAAACATTAAAGTAGGGGATTACCTGATGGCCACCAATGATGGCGACACATTAAAAGGAGAAGTAACCAATTTAAAACACGGGGAAGACCAGGTATGCCTGGATATTGGCCCGCAGGAATTCTGGTACGAGATGGACCAGTTAAGTCCCATTGCTTTGAACGAAACAGAACTGATGAATTTGAAGTTTTCAAAAACCGTTAATGAGGAGGATGGTACGGTAAAATATTCAAAAGGTGCTTTCCGTTTGCAATTACCTGCCGAAGGCGATTTTTCAAAAATGGAAATCTGGTACCGGGATGAAAAAAGGCATATCACCCATGCCATCAATGTACATGAGTTACAAAATCATTATTACGAAATGACGAAAGTACACCTGAATGAAGAAGGGTTCTAAATAGAACAGATTATATACTAAAAAAACGCCCCAACAAATATTGGGGCGTTTTACATTTATACTAAGTTGTAAAACTAAAAGTTCACTGATACCAATTCTGTTTTGGCTTGTATACCCTGTTCCAATGCGAATGGTGGTTGCACTACAATTTTAATATCGTTATAAGAAGATATCCTGCCAACTTTAGGAGCGTAATAATTTTCTATATTGGTGGTTAAAGAAACAGCACTCAATGGGATCAATGCAGGTGCAATGCTTACTATTTTAATACCGCTCGAAACGTGTACTACGTTATTGTAAGTAATGCCTTTTACTGTTTTGCTGATGCCGGTTTCTTTTATGGTATCACTTTTTACCAGGTTGGCAACAATGGTAATGCCGGTGGTGGTATCAGTAAAGCTGATTGGGGGTATAACCTGTGTCCAGCTTGCATTTAATGCCGCATTACTTTTTAAATACAGGTTTTCAAATTTAAAAGTACCAAATAAGGGCAGGCCAAGGTATTCGTAATATTCTGTGCCATTTACATAATAATATTCATTTCCACCGGTTGACCTTGTAAAAAGGCGGTATTGCCTTGCATTAATGGTAGTATCTGTAGCAGTAGCGGTTATTGAGTAGGTAGTAGTAATGGGCGTGCTGGTTGGGTTATTGGTCAATTCATAATTCCATTGGTTGCCGCTGTTGATGGAAAAATAAGCTTCGGTAACCGGTTGATTGGAGCCGTTATCATCTTTTTTACAGGAAATTGCCAGTAAAGGGAGTGCCAAAAATGCCCATAAACGGATTTTAGTCATAAAATATTTGATTTAAGTGGTAAATATCTGTTTTTTTTCTTAATAATTAAATAAATCCTCTTACATTTGCAATCCAAAAATATGGCGAAGCAAGCACTCATCAAACAAGACGGAACAATTTTAGAAGCGCTGAGCAATGCTATGTTCAAAGTTAAGCTGGAAAATGGTCATGAAATACTGGCTACGATCTCCGGAAAAATGAGGATGCACTACATCCGTATCTTGCCGGGAGACAAGGTGGGAGTGGAGATGAGCCCTTATGACTTAACCAGGGGAAGGATAA
>CAXTPJ010000156.1:0-6943 GCA_964245855.1 uncultured Ferruginibacter sp.
CCAAAAAGATGCCTTTTTATGTGCTGCAAAAGGCGTGAGCATTGGCATTGAATTTCAAAGAAGATTGGGTACCGGCATTTTTGGCGGCGAAGGTTTTATCATGGAAAAACTGGAAGGCGACGGAATGGCCTTTGTACATGCAGGCGGCTATGTGATTGAAAAAACATTGCAACCGGGAGAAATATTAAAGATTGACACGGGTTGCGTAGTCGCTTACACCGCAGGTGTAGACTTTGATATTGAATTCATCCGGGGCATTAAAAACTGGATGTTTGGTGGCGAAGGTTTGTTCTTTGCAGTATTGCGTGGCCCGGGAAAAGTATGGATACAATCTTTGCCCATCAGCCGCTTGGCCGGCAGGTTACAACAATATGGCGGCATGGGCGGCAGAAAAGAAGAAGGCGGCATTTTGGGCGGCCTGGGCAATTTGTTGGATGGCAGAGAGTAATGTGCTTACAGCACCGGTTCGTTTAAATAAATTGATTGGGCAGCAGCGCTTCAATTATCAAAAGAATTATCTTTTGCAATGCAAACACTGCACACAGTGAAACAGCTATGCTTATTATAAATACAACTGGTTCTTTGTAATAAGGCGTTTTAATTTTTATATGCTCTTTTTTTTCAGTTAATATCCAGTAGGCTGACATAAAAAAACGGAGCAAGATCGGCAGGATAAAAATAAGTTGCAGAATAAAAATACTCCATGCAATTAAGTACCAATAAGTATAGCCTACTTGTAGAAGTTGCACTTTTCTAATTAAGATTATTACCAAATAAACTATCAGCTAAAGAGGGATAAAAAATTATCAGTGTTGGATTGCAAACTGTATTCGGCAATGATCTTTTTTCTTCCCTCTTTACCCATTTTTTTTCTTAGCTCCGGGTACAATATCAATTGCTCAATGGCATGATACCATTCTGCTTCGGTGGTGGCGATAAACCCGTTAACGCCATCATCAATTATCTTTTTATTTACTCCCACTGCAGATGAAACAGCCGGCATTTCAAGCGCCAGGTATTGTATCAGTTTAAAGCCGCATTTTCCTTCGCTCCATTCATCATTGGTCAATGGCATAATTCCAACCTGGCAGGTAGCCAGTTCCACAATTTCGTTTGCTGCTGTCCACTCTACATACTGCACATTTTTGAGGTCAAGCAAAGGCGCCTTGTTACAAATAACCTTAATGTTAAAGTCATATTTTTCCTGCAGCCTTTTTAGTACCGGCTGTACCAAATCAAGGTATTTCAGGGTAGAAAAACTTCCCGTCCAGCCAATGGTAATTTTTTGCACCTCATGATCCACTAAAATATTATGGACGTTTGTGGTGTCAACACAGGTAGGGTTGTAAATTACTTTATCGTTGTACTTTTTTGCGTAATTGCAAAGGAATTCATTTCCACAACTTACTTTGTACGACCATTTACAAATAAGCGGCACTTTATTCAAACTCTTTAACACACGGGGGATATGATTAACTGCAGATGATTGCTCAATCCAGATGGCACCGTCAAAATCGTAGATGATCTTTTTCTTGAGAAGTTTTGATAATGCCCATTCAATAATTGGCGGACCGATTGGCGTAGCGCCCAATTGCAAAAAAAAATACTCATATCGCCCTGCAGTAAACAATAATCCAAACCTTTTAAAAAAGCCTTTTATAACAGACCAAGCCTTCCTCAAAAAAAATCCTTTTTTAAAAATTACGACGTAACCTTTCTCATCAATAAATGCCTGGGTAGTTATTTTAAAGCCGCTGGCCTGCAGCAAATTTTCATATAATTCAAATCGAAAACGTTGGCCCGGCGATACATTTACAGGATACTGTACCAAAAACAAAATTTCTTTACTGTCTGCTGCCATTCGGCTGCGAAGATAAATTTATTTTAAAACCTTTTATAGCGAATTAAAAATGGCTTTTTAAGTATATCACTTTATTTTTGTTGAAACTGAACAATTGAAAATGGTTTCATATAATCAAGAACCAATAAAAACGATTGCTGGAAAGAACCGGGAGATTGCCATATTTACAACAGAGGGAGAGAATATTGACAGCGAAGTGGTGAAATCATTTGGAGAAGAATGGCTAAAGTTTCAATATTTTTCTAATGAAATGATCGCACGGTGTGCCGAAGAATATTTTGACCTGTTACCCGGAAATATTGTAAACAAAAATACCTATGTGCTGGATATTGGGTGCGGCACAGGCAGGTGGACCAAATACTTAACCGGCCGTGCAGCATTTATTGAAGCGATTGACCCAAGTAATTCCATTTTTGCAGCGGATAATTTATTAGACACCATTGAAAACGTCCGGCTTACTAAAGCCGGGATCGAAAGCATTCCTTTTAATGATGAAACCTTTGACCTGGTAATGAGCATCGGTGTTTTGCACCATACGCCTAACCCAACAAAGTCGATGATTGATTGTGTGAAGAAAGTGAAAAAAGGCGGCCATTTTTATTGTTATTTGTACCATAACCTCGAATCAAAAAATTGGTTTTCAAAAAGCCTTTTTTGGCTGGGTGAAATGGTAAGAAAAGCAGTTTGCAAATTACCGATGTCGAGCAAAGCGTTTGTTTGCGATGTATTGGCCATAGTTGTTTATATGCCTTTTATTATATTGGTAAGATTAATGATATTGCTTGGCTTAAAAAAGGCAGCACTAAAAATGCCGCTGGCTGCTTATCACAACAAATCTTTTTTTATTATCCGGAACGATTCACTGGATAAATTCGGCACATCACTGGAGCACCGCTATTCAAAAGAACAGGTAATAGCGATGATGTCAAAGGCAGGTCTTTCCGACATTATTGTAAGTAATGGCATTCCCTATTATCACGCTATTGGAAGAAAATAACCAATGCTTCCGGGTACTTTTTTTATTAATTTTTGCTGCGGCATTTATCATCAAGTATTATGCAATCAAAGTTAATTGTTGAGATCACCCAATCACCCTGGTTAGATGCGATACTGGCAGACCCTATTTCTAAATCACCGTTGAAAAAAGATAGTGACTGTTATTATTCCAGTAATGGTTTTGGATACAGCATTAATGAAGGCATACCAAACTTTGGCATACGCCTGAACCAGTTTGAAGATGAATGGCAAAAAGGCCAGGATGTATATGAAAATGCTATGTCGAGATACCTTGCCCGTGGCGAACAGGACGGCAATATGTATGAAGCAGAACAGCAGAGGGATGAACCCATGTACACCAAACTTCCGCTTGAAGGAAGGGTGCTGGATGTAGGCGGTAACCTCGGCGCCATCAGGAAATACATGAAAGAAAACCAGGAATTTTGCTCGATAGACCCCTTCATCAACGTGTACAAATTGGCTGCAGGAAAAACAAATCTTTTTAAATATTATCCCATGCATTTGCCACTCAACTTTGTAGTGGGCTTTGCTGAATTTTTACCTTTTATACCGGCCTCTTTTGATACCGTAAATATGCGGAGTTGCCTGGATCATTTTTTTAATCCTGAATTATCGTTGCTGGAAGCCAACAGGGTTTTAAAAGACAACGGAAAGCTGATCATCGGCATGACAGTTAAAGTTGCCAGTGCAAAAAATTTAAAGGAAACAGTAAGATCAGTATTGAATGTTTTTACTTCCAGGTTTAAAGATGCCCACATGTTTCATCCGTCAAAAGATGAAATAATAAACATGTGCAAACGCTGTGGTTTTGAACTGGAAGACGAAATATGGCAGAGTGAACAGGTTTGGTATGCTGCTTTCCGGAAAAGCAAAACGTTAATTAAAATAACTTAACCGGTTTAGCCTTGGCTGTATTTGAGGGAATAGCAACAGTTGTTTGCTTAACCTTCCAGCCTTTTATTTTCTTAATAATTCCTGCAACTTCTTTTTTCTTGCTATCGCTCAGTTTTACATTTCTTTTAGAAGCCAGCACATGCTGCATATTAATTGAACCAAAAATACTGTACAGCCCGGATTTTATGTGCGATTTGAAGATCTCCGTAGTTAATTCATATTTTGACAAAACCCCCTCATGGTGCTTAATAACTGCTTTGCGATGACTTTGACTGCTGGTTATATAATTTTGAATATTTACGCTTCCCTCCCGGTATAGAAATAAGGGTTCATAGATGCGGCGGTACTTCATATTATCAAATGTTCTGCACCACAATTCAAAATCTTCTGATCTTACAAAATCATTATCATACTTATTTTTTCGATACCAGCTTGTTTTTGCGATGATCGTTGGGTGAAAAAACAACCTTTTCTTCAATACCTTTTTCCTGTTCCAGCAGTCAATGTTAATCAGTTTCCGCATACCGATGGGTTCATCTTTTTGATTGATGATAAAAGCTGCGGTGTCTACAATATCAATACTGCTGTCTTTAACTAAAATTTCCATTTGCCTTTCCAGCTTTTCAGGCAACATCATATCATCGGAATCCATGCGGGCCATGTATTTTCCCTGTGCAAGATCAATCACTTGGTTCAGCCGGTAAATCAATCCCCTGTTCACTTCGTCTTTTATCAGCTTGATCCTTTTATCTATCCTGGCAAATTTGCAGGCAATTTCATACGACTGATCGGTAGAACCATCGTCTATCAGGATAAATTCAAAATTGGTATATGTTTGAAGTAAAACCGATTTGATTGCACTGGCGAGGGTTTTTTCATTATTGTAGAATGACAAGCCAACCGTAAGTAATGGAAGATTATTTTTGTGCATTTACCCTAACCATTTATTTAGTGAACAAGAAATTACGCCGTATTTACCCTGGATAAATACGATTTACAGACCCCCGGGAACCGTAAAAAGCCGTCTTAAAGTGATAAATTTATAAAAATATTTTTAAACAATGAAATTCAATGTACAATATTTAGTTTTCGGGGCGCCACAAAGTGATTTTTTTTTTTTTTTCTACCACTTCGTTTTTTTGGTTATGTGTTAATTGCTCGTTTCTTTTTAAGGTTAAAATATGCTGCATATTGGCAAGTGAAAAAAATCGATAAGTAGTAGATTTCAGGTGCGATTTAACGATTTCAAGTATAAATTCGGGGGTAGAAAATACTTCTGAGCCATATTTTCTAAGCATTTTACGGTGGGTACGGTTGCTGGCTGTATAGTTTTTAATGTTCACTTTTCCTTCCCGGTAAAGAAATAATGGTTCGTACACCCTGGAAAAAACTGTATGATCAAAAGTTCTGCACCAAAGTTCAAAATCCTCTGAACGGAAAAAATTTTCATCATATTTGTTCTTTCGGTACCAGCTCGTTTTGGCAATTACTGCCGGATGAAACAGCAGAACACTTCTGAATGTTTTTTTTTTATTCCAGGTAGCTAAATCAGCCATCCCCCTCAAACCGGTTGGTTCATCTTTTTCATTAATGGTGTAAGCAGCCGTATCAATCACATCAATTTTTGGGTCTTCCAGCAGCGCCTGCATTTGCTTTTCCAGTTTGCCCGGCATCATCATATCATCTGAATCCATCCTGGCAACATATTCTCCCTTCGCCATATCAATAACCTGGTTCAGGCGGTATATTAATCCCCGGTTTACTCCGTCACTTATTACCCTTACTCTTTTATCCAGCGCAGCAAATTCCTTTGCTATTGCTAAAGATTTGTCTGTTGAGCCATCATCTACCAAAATAAATTCCCAATCGGTGTAAGATTGCATCAGTACAGACCGGATGGCATTGGCCAATGTTTTTTCATTGTTGTAAAATGGCAGGCCGATCGTAAGCATTGATTGAGAGTTGTTTTATCGATTATTCATTTACAAAGATGGTAACTATTATCTCAGTTCAAAAATGCTAATCAAATTTTATCCAATTTTCCGGCATCAATTCACAATTATCTTCTTTGTGACGGGAATGCCATTTTTTGGGGGCAATAACAATTTTACCGGGACTTTCATTGAGCCATGCTCCCCACCAGCTAAATGTACTGTTGGCAATAATGTGATGGTGACATTTGCTCATCAGGTACATGTCTTCAAAAGGCTCGTGGCCGGTTACAAAAGCATACCGGCTGCCGCTGAAATTTTCTTTGCACCAGTCGATGTCATCAGAAAAAAAATAGAACGTTGCCCCCGGAACGGCTTCATCAAAATAAGCGATGGCTTTTTCATAATACGCCATTGAATAACTGATAAGGTAGGGATTGGTAAGGTAATCGCCCCTTCTTACATGAATGCTTACTGATGGTGATGATTGCATTATAGCAGCTTCATCCTTTATCGCAACAGAAGCCATTCCTTTCAATATTATTTCTTTCCGCAACAATGCCTCAACCGGCGCCAAATATTTGTAAGATTGCCAATAACCTTCATAATAGCAATCATTCCTGAAATGCATATCGGCTATAGGTTTGGGCGTATTTGATTCTACAATGTGATGGGTAAGCAGAGAAGGAAACAGTTGTGCAAGTTTTCGTTCGGCCCGGGCTAGTTTAGGACTTTTAAAAAATTTGGTTTGGTCTATTTCGTCATCGGAAGCTATTTCAAGACTGGTATTAAAAGAAGAAAGTAAAAGGCTCCGCTGGGTAAAATTTTTAACCGTATTGGTTGTTCTTATATCATATGTTACAGTTGTACCCAGTTTGTTAGCCAGGTATTTGCCAAAACTGTATTGAAATAACTGGTTGCCTAACCCACCCCAAACTTTAACGATCACCATGCTTACTGGATTTTATAAACTTGCCGAGCCATATCAGTTACTTAAGTACGATGGAAACGTAATGCTTAAATACTTCGGATTAGCAAGCTGCAAGGTATTAAATTCAGTTAGAAACTGTTGCGGCAGCATTTTTTCGTTCCAGGGTACCAATACTTTGTTTTCTTTTTTTACAAAATTTCCATACAGTTCAAATTCTGAAAAGCCAGACACTTCATCGCTGTTAAGGCTGGCAATAATGGTTTTATCCCAAGATAGATTGTTGGTGCTGTTTGCTTCAATGGCCTGGTG
>CAXTPJ010000157.1:0-6939 GCA_964245855.1 uncultured Ferruginibacter sp.
AATAAAACCTTATTTGGATTAACGCCCGGTGCAAGCGGGAAGCTGAATTTTTTAACTCCAGCGCTGCTGAAACAGGTTACTTCTCCATTCAATACAAAATTCTTGGCATCGGTAATATACACATCACCATTTTGTTCATCAATGTTAACACCATAACTGTTGGTAATGGCTGTTCCATCAGTAATCAAATTTGCTCTCACCAATGTGTTGGTGATGGTATTGTATAATTTTACTGTGTTACCGCCATAGTTGTTATAGAGATAAGCGATGTCGTTGTAAATACGGATGTGATCAAACTCATATCCAGCGCCCAACTTGTTTTCCAGCAGGTTTGTTCTGCTGTTAATAACTGAAACAGAAGCCGCAACCGGTACCGTTGCATACGCATCTCCGAATGCACTTACAAATACTTTTCCTGCAGAGTTTACTTCAATTTTTTGTGGGTTCAATCCCACAGTAACCTTTTTGATTTCTGCCTGGGTGGTAAGGTCAATAACAGAAACAGTACTATCGTAATTAGGATAATTTAATCCTCCGGAATTGGCTACATACAAATAATTGCCCGCTGTTGCAAGACCTTCCGGTGAAGCGCCAACAGTAATATTTCCTGTAATGACCAGTGTAGTAGTATCGATCACACTTACCTTATTATCGTAGGCCGTTACATATACTTTTCCTTTAACACCCAAAGCAAATCGTGGCTGCCTGTTAGCTGCACCGTTGCCGCCAAATGATATCTGCGAAATAAAAGTTGCTGTGGCCGCATTTAAAACGGTAACATTACCGGAGCCATTCATAACCACATACATTTTACCACCGTAGATAATGGCATCATTTCCAAGATCGCCAAGCCCTGCTGTAATGGTGGGATTTTGCTGAAGAAAAAAGTCGGAATAAAGGGTTCCTGTTGCTGCATCACGGTAAGCCAGTTTGGTATTGTTGCCGCCAAAGCCGCCTTCGCTTAATACATAGATACCTTTAGCAGGTGTAATGGTCTCTTCAGGCGAAACATCATCTTTTTCGCAGGCACTAAATACTACAACCATTGGTAATATCCATTGAAATAAATTCTTGTTCATGTTTGATTTTTTGTTTGATTTTGATTAAAATTTTGCGGCTATCCCTAACCGGTAGTTAAAGCCGGGCATGGGATAATATTTGATAATGTCGTATTGTTGATTGAATAGATTATTCAGTTCTGCTATCAGTTGCCATTTTCCTTTCTTCTTCATATCGAGGTCGTACAACACACTTATATCCTGTGTTGCCCAGCCTTTTACCAGGTTACCGGCATCCTGTTCACCAATGCGGTAACGGTAAGATGACAGCAGTACATTGTAACTAAAACTAATAGCCCTGTATTCCAATGATACATTGATGCTACCCGAATGTTCCGGTGTGTAAGGCAATTGCTTTTTATAAATGGATGAAGAAGGATCAGAAACATCCAGTGCTTTTTGAAAAGTATAAGCAACCCGGGAACTTATTTCGGTGTGATTGAATTGCTGAAACCTTGCAGTTGCAACAATATCAATTCCTTTAATATCAACCTTGCCAACATTGAGCATGGTCCATTGAAAAAGGTTTTGTCGTGGCACCGCCAGTATTTTATTTTTTACATTGTTGTAATAAGCGTCCGCAATAAATGACAACTCAGCAATTGCATTTTTAGGCTGCAGGTCTACGGTTACACCAATACCATACTGCTTTACATCTTCCGGTGATAAATTGGTATTGCCCACATTGGTGTAATACAAATCATCAAAAGTTGGTGCCCGGAAAATTGCTTTGTAAGAAGCCCGTACTCTTAATGGCAGTCCAGCAAAAGGTTTTATAGATGCTGCCAAAGCCGGTGTAAACCGCTGGAAATTTTTTCCTGATGGACCGGTGCTGGCTTTCTCTTGGATGCTTGTGAACAGCAGGTTGGCATCAATTACCAGGTCATTTTTTTTGTATTGAACGGAGAGATTATCCAAAAAATTATTCCTTGTTGGATTTGCAAAATTCACGGCGAATTGATCGGTGCGTTTCAGGCTGCTGTAAAAATAATCCGTTGCAAAAGAAGCGCTGAAACCGTCGACTATTTTGTAACTGTAAACCGCTGAAATATATGCTTCCCGCTGATGAAATTCATTCTCCAGTTTCCCTGCGCTATTCTGGTAAGCCGGATCAATATAATATTTATAATCGATGGCATATTTGGCGCTGAGCAGCAAACTGCTTTTGGCTGAAATAAATTTCTTCCATGATAATTGTGAAAAAAAACTCTCATTGTTCAGGCGTTGCGAAGAAAAATCATTGTACAACACTACCGACCCGGGCAAGCCACGTTTGGAATTGTAATAGTAGGTCTTGAATTTTATTTTATTGCTGTCGTTTATGAAAAAAGCAGCGTCGTACTCGGCGTGCAGGGCTTTGATATCAGCATTGTTCCTGTTGCGTTTTGTTGTGCCGGTTTCATAATCCCTGTATTGGTAAACGCCATTGGCATACTGGTATTCTGCAAAAATATGATGCGTAATATTTTTACTGATATTGGCTTTGTATGATACGGATGGATTGATATAACCAAATGATCCGCCTTTCAATTTTACGCTCAACTGCTTTTCGGTTGACTGGCTTAAATCCGGCGTAGCAAGTAATAACACACTGGCATAAGAAAATGCCCTTGCCGGTAATAAACTGCCGCCCGGCTGGTTGATGGCCAGTTGAAGGGATTCAATATTTTCCAGTGAAAACCTGCCCAAATCAATTTGTCCGCCCTGGGCATCCCCTAACGAAATACCATCATACAACACTCCGGTATGGTTGGCCCCGAGGCTTCTGACAGAAATGGTTTTTAATCCACCGATACCACCATAATCTTTAATAACAACGCCGGTAAAATATCTTGCCGCATCTGCTACCGATACGCTGTTCAGCTTTAACAAAGCCGTGCTGCTGATCAGTTGAAGACTGGTTGTAGCAACTGAAGGATCAACTGGTTTAGTAGTAAATAGTTTTACTATAGGCAAGGTATCTGGCGCCTGTGCCTTTGTTAAAAAAGGCAGCACTGTGAAGTACAGCAGGTGAAAAAAATATCGTCCCGGTTGCTTCAAAAAAATTAATCCTGTTTGCGAAAACAAGTGTGCATAGCATGAAGAATTGCAACTAAACGGCAATGTAGTCTGCGTCTTCAGCCTTTCACCCGAAAGCTTTCTGATGATTGATTTACCTGGCAGGTCTTCTGGCTTACTCCTGGTTCATTGCCTTCCCATTATTTGTATAACAGTGGCTTTGTAGAATGAACATTTAAAACAGAGTTTACAGCTACGGGGATAGCGCCGGTTTTGCACCGGACTTCCCTTTTAATTCTCCGTCTGAGGCGGAGAAACCAAATATGCTGCAAATGTGCGGCAATAGTTTTCAATTGCCAAATATTTCACTGCGCAGCCTGTAAAACAAAAAGCCGTTGCATTTCATTGCAACGGCTTTTTTAATATGGTAAAAATAAATTAGTTAGCGGTTGGATGAATCCTGCATTCTCTTTCGATCGACTGATAGACATCATTGGCCACCGTAATCCTTCTTTTTAATTCATCAGCCGGCTGTTCTGCTTCTACTGCTTTATTTACTGCTGCACAGGCAATCACTAATTTCTTTAAAGCGGCTTTGGTTTCTTCCATTTTAAATTCAGCAGGTACTTCCGTTTTTTGCCAGGCCCTGGCAGCGGCAAAAAGGCTGGCAGCTTTCTGTTTAACCGGGGCGAAGTCATTCTGTTGAGCAGGAGTAAAGGTTGCATTTAGTATGGTATGGAAACTGTTCATTTCATTCCATGCTGTTGCTGTTCTTGAGGCTTGTGCAAAACTGATGGCCGGTAAAAAAGCCAATAGTATTACTGCTAATTGAAATGCTTTTTTCATTATATGATTTGTTTTTACAAACATAACGAAAAAAATGCTCCGAATCTACAGAATAAAACAGATTTTGACAGGTGCAATATTCCCGGAATTACCATTCTTATAAAATTGCCTTATCTTCCAATGATGGCAAAAAAAAACAATAAACTCAACCTGTTTTCTTTTACCATGATCGTAGTGGGATTGGTGATCGGCATGGGCATTTTTCGTACGGCGGCTACCAGTGCAAAAGATGCTATAACCCCATCCGTTTATTTCAGCGCCTGGATCATCGGTGGATTGGTAGCGCTTTGCGGTGCTTTAACGTATGCAGAAATTGGCAGCCGCTACCCCGTAACCGGAGGTTATTATAAAGTGTTTGCCAAAGCATATCACCCCAGCATTGCCTTTGCTATTAATTGCATTATACTGGTAAGCAATGCGGCCAGCCTGAGTGGTGTGGCCTTGATCGGCAGCGGTTACCTATTAAAATTATTTCCCGGCGAATGGACCGATATTGACAAAGCATTGGTAAGCACTGGCGCCATCATTATTTTTTACTTCATCAACCTGCGTGGACTAAAACTAAGTTCGCTGGCGCAGAATATTTTAATGCTGATTAAAATATTGATGGTGGTTGTTTTGATCGGCGCTCTGTTTTTCCCGGATAAATATGCTGCGCAGGATGCAGTACCTGCTGCTGATTCTGCCACCAGTTACATCGATTGGATCAAAAGCCTTGGTGTAAGCCTGATTGCCGTTTCGTTTACTTACGGCGGTTATCAGCAAACCATCAATTTTGGTAGTGAAGTGGAAAAGCCTGCCCATACCATACCTAAAGGCATTTTTATTGGCATTACTATCATCATCATTTTATACCTGCTGGTGAACACGAGTTATTATAAGCTGGTTGGTTTTCAGCAAATGAAAGGCGAGCGGGAAATTGCTTTTGTGGTGATGGATAAAATTTTTGGCCGCACCGGCGCCATCGTTTTTTCTGCTTTTTTATTCTTAGGCGTATTGGCTTATGTAAATGGTTTGTTGATGAGCAACCCAAGGGTGATGTTTGCCATGGGCGAAGACAGTAGCCTGCCGAAAATATTTGCCAAACGAAATGTGAAAACGGGTGTGCTTACTTTTTCATTGACGATTTTTGCTTTGGTATGCATTATTATTTTATTCTTTGCACAGCAGTTTGAAAAAATATTGGCCTTTACCATTTTCCTCGATTGTTTTGGAATGGTATTAAGCGCCGCCACCATTTTTTGGTTTAGAAAAAAGACAAAACACCTGGATGATACCGGCATTTATAAAATGAAACTTTTTCCATTGCAACCGCTGGTATTTATGGCCGCTTACCTTTTTGTAGGCATCAGCATTGCCATCAGCGATCCTGCCGCAGCATTGATCGGGCTCGGTGTGCTGGCTGCTTTTGTCGTAATTTATTTTATATTTCACAAAGAAAAAATGGAAACCGATGTTACAGCAACTTAGGACTGTTATTTACCATGTACCGGATTTGAATAAAGCCAAAGACTGGTACACCCAACTAACCGGGATTCAACCTTATTTTGATGAACCTTTTTATGCAGGCTTTGATATCAACGGATGTGAACTGGGCCTTGATCCGGATATGAGTGGTGTTGAACATGGAAATCAAACCGTTGCTTACTGGAGTGTTGCCAATATAGCCGCCGCTGTTGAAAAAGCAGTTGCAACAGGCGGCCAAATTTTTTCTCCCATCAAAAATGTAGGTGGCACAATAGAAGTCGCCATCATTGCAGACCCTTTCGGCAACCACCTAGGTTTTATCACCGGCGCATAATTTTATATCATGGACATTTCCTATATCATCAATGAACTGGCAGAAGACCGGGAACATTATTTTAATGCGGTATCGCCACCGATTATGCAATCGAGTAATTTTGTTTTTAATAAGGTGGGTGATATGCGCAAAGCCTTTGCTGATGAGTATTCCACCTATATCTACAGCAGGGGTTTGAACCCAACGGTTGACATACTGCGTAAAAAATTAGCAGCGCTGGATGGCGCAGAAGACTGCCTTGTTTTTAACAGCGGTGCAGCCGCCATTTTTGCAGCGGTGCTGGCCAATGTGAAAGCCGGCGATCACATTGTATCGGTAGATAAACCATATAGCTGGGCACAGAAAATGTTCAATGAAATATTGCCCCGCTTTGGTGTTACCACCTCGTATGTTGATGGCCGTGCAATCGAAAATTTTGAGCGGGCTGTCTTTCCAAACACAACTGTTATTTATTTAGAAACCCCCAACAGTTGGGATTTCGCCATACAGGATTTAAAGGCTATTGCCGAACTGGCCAAATCGAATAACATCATTACCATTTGTGATAATAGTTTTTGCACGCCCATTTACCAACGACCGGTTGAATATGGCATCGACCTTAGTTTACAATCGGCCACCAAATACATTGGCGGCCACAGTGATGTAGTGGCGGGGGTTATAAGCGGCAGCAATGTAATGATCCAACGTATTTTCCATAGTGAATACCTGAACATTGGCAGTGGTATTTCTCCTTTTAATGCCTGGTTGTTGATCCGTGGGTTGCGGACGTTACCGATGCGGTTGAAACACATTACAGAAACAACCGGCAAAGTAATCAGCTATTTAAAACAACATCCCTTGGTTGAAGACTTGCTCTTTCCTTTTGATGACAACTTTCCGCAACTGGCTTTGGCCAAGCAGCAAATGCAGGGCGCCTGTGGGTTATTGAGTTTTTGTATCAAAGCCAATACTATTCAACAGGTAGAAAATTTTTGTGAAAACCTCCAACACATTAAAATGGCGGTAAGCTGGGGCGGACATGAGAGCCTGATCATCCCAAGATGTGCCGGGATAAAAAGAGAATATTTTGATGCGGAAAACAAAGATCACCGGATGATGCGGTTGTATGTTGGATTGGAAGATGCAGATTATTTGATTAAGGATTTGGAGCAGGCGTTTGGGAAGATGTGAGCTTATTTTTGAGACTTTCTAATCAACATTATTTCAAGTGGTAACAACATTACTACTGAGTCTTTC
>CAXTPJ010000158.1:0-6933 GCA_964245855.1 uncultured Ferruginibacter sp.
GTAACAAAATAAACGCTTTTTGTAACCCAGCCTGAAGTTTTCAGCAATATCCTTTCTCGACACCTGTAACTGGTTATACAATTCATGCGGCCATCGCCAGTTATTGTATAACTGTGCAATACCGGGCGCCAATACCATTGCCCACAAACCCATGTGGGCAAAATGAAACATGATAAAAAGCAGGGCTATGGTAACTGCAGCGGCGGTTAAAGACGCTTTAAAAAAAGGCACTTCATTGTTTGTGAGCAGTACGCCCGCTGCTGTACCGTGGTTGCTCTCCAAAAACGAGGTCACAATTACCACCAATATGATCAATGGCGGCATGATCTGCGTTTTACTGCCGATGAACGTAAGCCCCCATCGCCCTAAGAATAAAATAGCCAGCCCGCCCGCAAGGTAGGTGAGCAGCAAAACCAACTGACCCCTTAAATAAACTTTTTTAATGGCTTCTGTATTTTGCGTTACCCTGTGCTGAACAATTTCAGGGGTAAAGGTTAGCGTATAAATGGTAGAAAAATTAGCGATCATAGAAACAAGCTGGATACTTACGCCATAAGTAGCAATATCTTCCAATGGTAAAAATAAAGAGCCCATGAGGATAGACGATTTTTGTATCACGAAAGCGCCGATCCAGGTAAGCCCTATTTTAATGGCATTGGGATAAATTGCATCCAGCACTTCTTTTTTAGGCCGGGGTAGGGCATTATGCAGGGCTTCTTTTATTTCGGAAGTAAAAAATGAACGGTGTACTAACCAACGGATGATGATGACAGAAACTGCCTGTGCAGAAATAATGGCGAGTATCCCAAAATGGGCCATGATGAATGCTGCAGCAATTACGATGTAAACAGACTGCCCGATGATAACAATTTGCTTGGATCTTTTTACCAAGCCTTTGCCCTGTAAAAGACAATCCAGGTATTGTGTATAAATATTGTAGGTAGAAATAATACACAGCACAATCCAGGCAATGTAGATTTCTGTTTGAGGGCCTTTGTAATTTTTAAGCAACGAATAAATATAGTAAGTACCTACAGATGCCAGCAGCAGCAATAAAATAACCGCCATCCTCAGGTAAAACCACTGCATGGCAACAATGATCCCTTTTAGCAGCCCGTAATCAACGGTATGCTTATCTGTATCATCCATGTGAAAACCGGTAACCTTGAGGGTTTTTATCCCACTGAAAATGTAGGTTACATTTCGGGTAAACGAAGGGCTGAAGCCCATATCGAGCAGCGCCGCAAAAGCAGTAATGGCCATAAAAACAGACCATACCCCTACCATTTCCGACGACATTGACCTTAAAATGAAGGGCAGCAGTAATGCGTAAGAAGCAATCCTTAAAAAAGTTGCAGCATAGTTCCAGATGACATCTGTTTTGTTGATACGCATATTTAAACGCTTGCAACCTTTTTATAAGTGTAATTACAGCACATAACCAGTTATTGTTACAAAGGCAATTTTCTTGCAAAAACATGCAGGCCGTTGTTTAAAAACTCATTGGAGCCTTTGTCTTTTTTTGACAACTTGTTCAGCATCATCACCGATTTCATGATGGCCATTTTATCTGCAATAGAAATTTTTGAGTCAGCGTATTTTTCTGCACAAAACTGTACCCTCAATAATTCCTGCGCTACAAATTCAAAGAAGTTACCGTTCATATCTATCTCCACAATTTCAAACCCATTATCAGGCAGGTGCTTTTCATAAAAATACCGGTTGAAGCCTGTATAAAAATGGTAAGGTGCAAAGTGGGTAGAGCTGCAAAAAGGCGCAGTGATCACCAAATAACCACCGGGACGCAATAACCTTGAAAATTCTTTGACGGCTGAACTAGGAACAGGGATATGTGCAAATACTTCTACGCACATTACGGCATCGAACGACGAATCGGGTTCTGGTATTGATGTAATATCACTAACGATATCCAGTTTGGAGTTATCCCATTTTTTTGTCTGTAAGCCTTTGTTATCACCTACCCCATCATATTGTCCAAAATCTTGTGATACATAGTTTAGGTGCGTACAATATTTTTTTTGATCCAGTTCGCCTGCACCTGCATCCAGTATGCGGCTGCCGGCCGGAATTTTTTTCAAGGCTGCTTCCAGCCAGGTTAAGCGGTTACTTAAATTCCTGGTACCTGCAATACCATTCTTCCGTAAAAAATTCTTTACTATATTAGTTATCATATTTGCTTATTTGCTCTCCTGCTGACAGATCGATACTTATAAAGCCAGTAAACTTTTATACCATCTTTTTAATACCAGCAGCAATACTATTATTACACCTCCAAGAATACCTCCCAATACAAGGCCCATCAGCTTACCTAATTTTTCTTTCTTTAAAGGAAAAATTGGCCTGTCAATTACCTGTATCAACGGAGTTTCTTTACGCAAGGCAACCCTTGCCAGTTCTGTTTGCTTAATCAATTCCGTCAGTATCGCTGCATTATATTGTACATCAATCTGGCGCCTGGTTGCAGGAGTACGTTGTATATTTAAAGCAGGGTTTAACCCAAACGTTTTATCATTGTCAATGGCAACATCCGTAATAGCACCGTTCAGCAATCCCCTGATCGAATCCGTTTGTTTTGATATGATCTCCATGTTGGAGCGGGCTTTTTTACTTTTAGTTTGAATGTAAAAATCTGATACCTGCTGCGCCAATGCTTCTGTAAAATTCTTTGCAAAATTTTCACTGGAAGATTTCATTTCAATGGTAATGATATCTACTTTTTTATCGGCCTGTACAACACTTAAACCTGTTTTGGAAATAGCACCGTAAATAGCACCCATGATACTATCCTGGTCACGGGTAAATTTTGACCGGTCGGCATAAGGCTGAAAATGTATGTTCTGCAACGCTGGTTTTTCACGCCAGGCTGTTCTCCATTCTTCATTTTCAACATACATTTCTGCATAAGAAATTGTCCGGTTATTGATGGTTACAGGTAGCAATAATGTTTGTTCTATAATGGTCCTTGATCTGAACAATTCAATCAGGTTAGCACTGGCAAACATACCGCCACCGCTGCCACCCAAATCAAAACCAAACTGGCTGGCCAAACCCAGGGCGCCGCTCAACGCACCATCCTGCGGCTGATCTTCCAGGGCAAAAGAAAGGTTGGCGGTGTACACCGGTTTTTTATTAAACGCATAAAAAAAACCTGCGGCGCCGCCGATTAAACCAACTATTAAAATGATGAGCCATTGAGAAAGCAAATAGCTAAACCAATCTTTACCTGCAACAAACAATTGTTTAATGGTAAATTGATTGTTAGGAATTTTTTCGCTCATAGTGATTTGATATTTCTCAATTATAAAGTTGATGGTATGGCTTAAAAATTATCTCCGGATAGTAGCAATTACAACCCCTGCCACACCAACCAATACACTTGCAATGCTGGTGATTTCACCGGCAGTTATTTTATTGGTCTGAGGTTTTTCCGGGATAACGATCTGAGAACCCGCCGTTACTTTGGGAAAGAATTTAAAGAATAAAAAATTCTTTGTCACGGCAGCTTTGCCATTTGGATAAATGATGTATGCTTTCTTTTTCCAGGCTTTGCTATCGCCGCCACCCACTGCGCTGAGGTAATAATTTAATCCCCTTCCTCTTACATAAGGGATTTCTGAGGTCAGCAATACATTGCCGGTAATTTTTACATTTTCATTGCGGATAGCTACATCAATTTCATCGCCGGGAAGCACCGATATATTGGAATAAGTTTGAGGATCTTTAAGGATCTCGTTCCATTCAATTGGTATGATGGCGTATTTTATTTCTTCAATCAGTTTTTTAGTAAGGCTGTTATCTGTGCTATCTGTTTTTCCCAAATTCAAATTAACTTCCCCCAATGCTTCTATCTGGCTGGCCAATATCGGGCGTTTGATCTTTACACCTTTTACATCGGCGTTGGATGTTAAACCGCCTGCACGTTGTATTACATCAAACACTTTTTCATTCTTATTTGATATTACATACTTCCCTGCGTAAGGTACGGCTCCTGTAATGGTAACCGTTTGCGGCTTTTCATACACTGCCATTTTTCTTACATTGATCACATCAAACGGCTGCAAAAGAAATGTACCTGCCTGTTCATTTTTAGAAGCATCAATTTCGATATTGAATAACTGTACCCGGTTGGTATCATTGTCATTAATAAATTCTGCTTTTATCATGCGTGCAATTTCTACTCTTGCAGAAGCTGAGTTAAGCAAGCCACCAGCCTGAATTAATAAGTCGTTCAAAGATAGATTTTGATGATACTCATACACGCCCGGTTTTTTTATTTCGCCATTGATGGTTAAAGACGATTTTTCTTTAAAATCCAGGATAGAGTAAACGGTCACCTGGTCTTCCCGGTTCAATAAAATATTTGCAGCAGTATCGCCGGCCAATACCCGGCTGATATCTACATTAAGGGCTTCTTTAGTAAGGTCTTTTCTCAACCGTATAATGACTGCTCTTTTGGTATAAGCATCTTCCCTTAATCCTTCTGCTTTTGAAATAAGATCGGCCATACGCATGCCTTTATAAAAAGAATAAGTGTCCGGCCTGAATACAGCGCCCTGTATTTTGATACGATTTTCAAACCGGTTTAAAATTTTGGATACTGTGATCACATCGCCGGGCTGTGGCTGGTAAGCGCCAAAGTCGGTATATTTTAAATCTTTTACTTTATACTCTTTATTTGTTTTTTGAATTACACTGATCATGGCCGTATAGGCTGCATCGCTGAAGCCGGATGCATAGCCAAGCAGGTCGGAAAAATTTTCACTGCTCTTTAATTCAAATATACCCGGCCGTTTTACTTCGCCATCCAGCGTTACCCTGTTGTTGTACACCGGTATCCTGATGACGTCATTGTCTTTAAGGCCAACATTTTCCGACTGGTCGCCATTTACGATGAACTTATAAATATCAACTTTGGTAACCACTTTATTATTTCGTACCAGTTCAATATTCCGGTAACTGCCGTATTTGGCCGGACCGCCGGCTACATACAGGGCATTAAAAACAGTGGATAAAGAAGAAATAGAATAATTGCCTGGTTGTTTTGCACCAATAACGGTAACCCTGATGGTGCGGATGCGGCTGAGACTGATGCTTAATTTTGACTGACCGGAGCGGAGCGAACTGTAAATTTTTCCAACTGCAGATCTTATTTTTTGTGTGGCTGCTTCAATCGTCATGCCGGCAACATTGATCTGTCCTACATGGGCAATGTTGACAGCGCCTTCTTCTGAAACGGCAGCAGTTGAATTAAATTCCTGCACACCATACAAATTAACCTGCATTTCATCTCCCGGGCCCAACACATAATTTAAAGGCGTGGCTAATTTCAGGTTGGGTTCAAAGTTGAGGTCTGGACCATCAAACAATTCTGATCCAAAAACCGGCGGGCCGGCGGCAGAATCTTTTACTTTCGGAGGATTAACGATGGGCACCTGTGTCCTGGCAACATCTGTATTGCCAGTAGTGCCGGAAGCATTGCCGGTAGTTGGCGGCGCTGAGGCAGCTCCCGATAGCCTGTCTTTTAATTTATCGTACTCTGCCTGCTTTAATCCTTTGGAAAGCAATACCGGTTCTAATTGTTCAATGCTGAGGTTGTTGGCCTCTAACTGTGCTTTTACCTGGGAAATTTCTGCATCTGTTAAGTTTTCAACCTTTACCGTACTCAGGTCTTTAGAAACCAACAGGCTTTGGCCTTTAACTGAAAATGAGTGAAAAAAAATAAAGTAACAAACCACTACCGTAATTATTCGCCTCATCATCTGTTTATTATTAAGTCTGTTTAATTAGTTTGTTGGCAAAGGCCCGCAACGCCTTTGCAATGGTTAAAATATATACTGTAAAGTTATCAAATAAAGTTTTTAGCGCCCCTTAAAATAAAAAAGCACCCATTTACTGATGCCGTACGAAATACAGGCCGGTGCTACTTTTACAAAGGTTTGCAAAATAAAGGAAAATTACTTAATTCATTTTCAAAGTAAAAGACCTTTGCAGGGCATTAATTTGCGCAATCATTGGCAAAAAAAGTTATTTAACCCATTGAAAATAAATTACATTAAAAATACTTTCTTGATTAGCTTCGTAGCCAATTGTTTTGTCAATCTTCCATTTGAAATAACAACCTACTATGTTTGCAGTTGAATCTTATAGTAAAAAAGGATTTGATATTATCGTACTCAAAGACCTTTCCAGCAACACTTCTGCAGAAATAATCCCTTCCTGCGGCGGCATATTGCATTCGTTCAACGTATTGCACAATGGCGCTTTGATGAATGTTGTTGATGGTTACGAAAGCAAGGCAGACTTTGACGAAAATGTTACCAACAAAGGTTTTAAAAGCTGCAAACTCTCCCCTTTTTCGTGCCGGATTAAAAATGGCCAATACCCTTTTGGCGACGAAACCTATACCATTGAAAAATTTTACCTGGGTGATAATGCCATTCACGGATTGATCTACAATGCTGATTTTGCAGTTACCTATCAATATGCCGATGAGGAACATGCCGGCTTAGCCATTGAATATAAATACCGGGGTACAGACAAAGGCTATCCTTTTTTTTATGATTGCGTGGTAACCTATCATTTAAAAAAAGACAATGAACTGATCATTTCAACCGATGTTTTTAACCGGGATGAATGCCTGATACCCATCCAGGATGGCTGGCACCCTTATTTTACTTTTGGTGGAAAAATTAACGACCTGCTGTTAGAGTTTCAAAGCAAAGAACATGTATTGTTTGATGATAAACTGATACCCACCGGAAAAATAGTCCACTACGAAGAATTTGGCTCACTGAAAAAAATCGGCGACGCCCAGTTTGATGATTGTTTTACGTTAAATTTTTCTGAATGCCAACCCATGTGTGTAATAAGGGATACGGCTCAAAAGATACAACTGGAAATACGGCCCGATAA
>CAXTPJ010000159.1:0-6871 GCA_964245855.1 uncultured Ferruginibacter sp.
CTAAACAAAACCGTTTTAATAACCTCAAAACATCAAACACCTAAACCATTCTTATGTCATTGCAACCATGGCGAACAGGCGAAGTAATAAAAATAATGGATGAAACCAAGGATACCCGCCGGTTTTGGATACAGGTGGCCGAACTGGAAATATTCGATTTTCTTCCCGGTCAGTTTGTAACGCTGGATCTGCCCATACATGAAAAACCCAACAAGCGTTGGCGCAGTTATTCCATTGCTTCCTGGCCGGATGCCACCAATGTGTTTGAACTGGTGATTGTGCTGGATAAAGAAGGAGCAGGCACCAATTATCTTTTTACAGAAATAGTAGTAGGTTCAAAAATTCCATTTCGTGGCCCGCAGGGTGTGTTTACATTGAAAGAGCCAATAGAAAACGACATTGTAATGATTTGCACCGGCACCGGTATTGCGCCTTTCCGCAGCATGATAGAACATATCCGTTTACAAAATATTCCTCACAAAAATATTTACCTCGTTTTTGGCTGTCGCACGCAGGATACACTGCTGTACTTTAATGAAATGAAAAACCTGGAAACAACATTACCGGGCTTTCATTATATACCAACTTTATCAAGAGAAAACTGGGAAGGCAAAACCGGTTATGTGCATGCTGTGTACAAAGAAATCTGCTGTGATATAAGACCGGTCAATTTCTATCTCTGTGGCTGGAAAGGCATGATTGATGAAGCGAAAGAAACAATATTATCAATGGGCTATGATAAGAAGCAAATTCATTTGGAGATTTATGGGTAGCAAATTTTTTATATTTATTGAACCAACAGTTTATCTCCACTCAACATTGTTGTGTCACTCACTTGTACTGATGAATTTAATTTCGGCTTAGTTCATAACTCATTTTTCAGGCGATTGTTAAAAAACAAATGAATAACCACCACCTTTTTTATTGCTTTTATTTATTGCTTCAAATTTTTCAATTTCCAGCAATAAGTATTTTTCATATTGATTGTACATAAAATTTCTGAAGATGCCGGTATCTTCCTGCTTTCTTGTTTGTTGCAATGCTTCAAAATAAGTTGCCTTATCTTCCTTAAATACGATGCTCATCGGTAAACCAACATACAACTGAAGATAATTCATTAATAAGCGGCTACTGCGGCCATTGCCATCATAAAAAGGATGAATTGTCACTAGGTCAAAGTGTGCATCAAAAGCAATATTGATTTTCTCGACAATCGTTGTTGCTATCGCTGCTTTTTCTTTAATGGCAGTACATAAATTTTTCACCAATCCTTCTACCTTATCATAGCTGACAAAATACGTATTACCGGCACTTACATTTCCTTTTCTGAAAACGCCTTTGCTGCCATCCATTTCGCCAAATACGGTTTGATAAATGCTGCCGGTTTGTTTTATTACTTTGGCGTTAATGGATTGTATAAAATCGACTGTAACCGGATCTTTCTTTACAGACGCTGCAATAATAAATTGTAATGCATTGTAATGATCCTGCACCATCAGGCTGTGCAATAAAGGCTTTCCGGCAGGTGTAATACCTTCATCCAGTAAAAGCCGGGTCTCAATTTCGGTAAGCGTACTTCCTTCTATTGTTGTAGAATGATGCGTAATGGCATAATAGTTGAATTTATCAAAATCGATATTAGCTGATAAATTCAATGACTGAAATTTATCCATAAGCGATATGATGTTGGGATTATCCATTGACCGTAAAGCTACTAACTTATTATATGGATATGGGCTGTTTCATGCAAAAAAAAGGAGTTGTAAAACACAACTCCTTTTTTTAATATGATTAATACATTAATTAATCTTCTCCATCACAATCCGCTTCACATCACTCAATGCAATGCGTTCCTGCTCCATCGTATCCCGGTAGCGGATGGTTACCATATTGTCTTCTTTTGTTTGATGATCAATGGTTACGCAAAACGGTGTGCCGATGGCATCCATGCGGCGGTAACGTTTACCAATGGCGTCCTTCTCTTCATAAAAACACATGAAACTGCCTTTGCAATCATTCATTAATTCTTTTGCGATTTCCGGCAGACCATCTTTTTTCACCAAAGGCAGAATAGCCAGTTTGGTAGGGGCGATCTTTGCAGGAATGCGCAACACTACGCGGCTGTCTTCTGTTCCATCTTCCTTCGTCCATTTTTCTTCGGCGTATGCCAGGCTCATAATGGTGAGGAACAAACGATCCAGCCCAACAGAAGTTTCCAGCACATACGGAACATAGTTGCCATAAGCCTTACCGGTCTCTGGGTCAATGTCATTATCAAAATACTGCATTTTCTTTCTGCTAAACGACTGGTGTTGCATTAAATCGAAATCGGTGCGGCTATGAATGCCTTCTAATTCTTTCCAGCCAAATGGAAATTCAAATTCAATATCCAGCGCTGCATCTGCATAATGCGCCAGTTTTATATGGTCATGAAAACGCAATTTCTCCGCAGGAATACCCAGGCTTTCATGCCAGCTTTTTCTTTCTTCTTTCCAGTAACTATACCATTCTTTTTGAGAACCGGGACGAATAAAGAACTGCATCTCCATCTGCTCAAATTCCCTCATCCTGAAAATGAACTGGCGGGCAACAATTTCATTGCGAAAAGCCTTCCCGGTCTGTGCAATACCAAAAGGGATTTTCATCCTGCCGGTTTTTTGCACATTCAAAAAGTTCACAAAAATTCCCTGGGCAGTTTCCGGCCGCAGGTACACAATATTATCATCCGGATTATCTGAAGCCACCGCACCAAACTCCGTTTTAAACATCAGGTTAAACTGGCGAACGTCTGTCCAGTTGCTGGTTTTGCTTACACTGCAAACAATCCTGTTGTCTTCAATTAATTTTTTTAAACCTGCATAATCATCTTTCGCAATCAGTTCATCCATGCTTTTCAGTAGGGCATATTCTTCTTCTTTTTTTCCTTCCAACGCCAAAGTTTCTGCGTGCGCTTCAATCAAATGATCAACCCGGTATCTTTTGTTGCTGTCTTTATTATCAATCATCGGGTCGCTGAAATTATCAACGTGGCCACTCGCTTTCCAGGTAGCTGGGTGCATAAAAATAGCCGCATCAATTCCCACGATGTTGTCGTGCAATTGCGTCATGCTCTTCCACCAGTAATCCCGGATGTTTTTTTTTAACTGTGCACCATTTTGACCATAGTCGTAAACAGCCGCCAGTCCATCATAAATTTCACTCGATTGAAAAATGTAACCATATTCTTTACAATGCGCTATCAACGCTGCAAAGTTGTTTGTTTCGTTTGCCATAAGGCTGCAAAAATAAGAGAAATGAGGATTGATAGCATGTTTAAAAATATGACTCCGGCATTTGTATTTTATGGCGGCTTCAGTGGCGAACTTTGTTCTGTTATTCTTTTCTTTTAGTAAAAGAAAAGAATAATCAGTCCGTTCATCAGTATTTCTTTGGGCATCATTGGCTTTCAGTTTCAATCTTGCCATAGCAATAGCAAGCAGCCAATATACTTATTTCAATTTATCGTTTTCCAAATGCCGGGTGGCATCACGCAGATTTTTCTTTTCAAAATTCTTTTCCAGTGCTGCTGTTAAATCAACGCCGGTTTGGTTTGCCAGGCACATCAACACCCACAATACATCAGCCATTTCATCGCCCAAATCTTTTCCTTTGTCACTTTCTTTAAAAGATTGCTCCCCATATTTTCGCACCATCAACCGGGAAAGTTCACCCACTTCCTCCATCAAAATACCCAGGTTGGTCAATTCATTAAAGTACCTGACGCCAACGGTTTTTATCCAGGTATCAACGTCTGTTTGCGCTTGTTGTATAGTCATTTGATTACACTAATTTTTACGAATTACACGAATTATAAAACAATTCTTTTCCAGTTTAAAGATCGTTCTCCAAAATTGATTACCAATGCAAGTTTTAACCCTGAAACAGCAAGGTAACTCAATGCTTGAGCAGCATGTGCTTCTGCAATCACGGTTGCAGATTTTACTTCCAGAACAATAGAATTATATAAAACAAAATCTGCAACGTAAGGATTGCTTAAAACATAGTCTTTATACTTCACCACATATCTTTTTTTCTCTTTCGTAGGGTATTCGCTGTTCCATGAATTCAATTTGCATTGCATCTTTATTATTTATTTCTATCAACCCCATACCCAAGACTTTATGGATTGCCATACAAATACCAACGATTTTAAAAGTCTCTTCTTTGTAAATTAATTCAGTCATTCATCATACATTACTTAAGTGAAAAAATTAGTTTAATTCGGAAAATTCGTGAAATAAAAATGTATTATTCCCGGTTCTTCGTATCAATCACAATCGTAACCGGCCCGTCATTCAGCAACGCCACTTTCATATCTGCCCCAAATTCGCCGGTCTGTATTGGCTTTCCCAAATCAGTTTCCAACTGTGCAATCAACTGTTCATACATCGGTATGGCAATGGCGGCTTTACTGGCTTTCAGGTAAGATGGTCGGTTGCCTTTCTTTGTATTGGCCTGCAGGGTAAACTGGCTCACCAATAAAATATCTCCACTAATATCTTTTACGGATAAATTGGGCACTTTATTATCGTCATCAAAAATGCGCAGGTTGGCAATTTTATTGCTGAGCCAGCCAATGTCTTCTTTGTTATCGGTATCTTCAATACCAACCAGTACCAGCAACCCTGCATTGATCGCCGATTTTACATTGCCGTCAACCGTTACGCTTGCCTGTGTTACCCGCTGCAATACTGCCTTCATATTTTTTGATCGTTTAGTTCTGCATCCAACGTTATTTCATACATATCTTCTTCGCCCGGTACTGCTGCTACAACAACATACGTTCCACTCAAACTGTCGTGCCAACCACGGGTGCTGTTACCTAAAAAGCTTAGGGCATCAAAAGGGATAAGGCGGCAAAAGGTGCGGCCCAGTATCTGCCCAAAATTGGGCCGGCCACCCGATTCGTTTACAATAACAGTATTGGTAACGCACTTGCCTGCAGTAGTGTTAAAAACGCCTTCCATTAAAAGGTAATAAAATATCAGCAACGGTATTTCCAATATGCTGAATTGCAGGTAGCTGTTTATGCGGGTATGACCAAAGAATAACCGACCACCAATTAAATAAACAAAAATGAAAAAGAGGACAATGGCAGCATCAACAATGCGGTTGGTAACACGAAGCCCGGCACCGGCGGGTTCAAACTGGCCCACCCGTTCATTTTCATACTCAATAAAAACAAGCTTGGGTTGCTGCTGTTTCGATAAAAGCCACAGCCCAACACAGCAACTGGCAACTGTTATCAAAGTAAAAAAAATGCCTGCTATCAGCATCAGCGTAATTTCAGGTTTCTGTATATCGAATTCTGAAAATCCTGTAAAATATTTTATGTAAAACCATATAGTAAAAGGAAAAGAACTTATTTGAAAACACATGAACATGCGAAGCATTCCACTCTTTTTAAAGTTGCTCGAATTAAAAATGATGATGCCGGCAAGCCCAATAATAGCAGGTAACATTCTACCAAAGTTGCCCATATTGAAAAAGAAAGAGCTTTTGAAAGTATAGTAAAGCGTAGTGCCCAGGGAATACAACAGTACTAATCCAATAATAATGGAAATAGCCTGGTAAATTTTTTTGTGTTGCATAGTTTGTTTTTGTGTTGAAAGCTTACAGCATAAACTTCGACAAGCAGTTTAATAAAAAACAAGATAATTGTTTTATACCCGGTTGAATGTAAAAGATTTATCATTTTAGTTTGATAGTTTATAACTTTTATCACACAAAACAATCTTGTTTCTATCCACAGCAAGTGCAAAACCTGTCAAAATCAATGCCCGTCACGCTGTGCGATTTTTACAGCGCCTTTTTCCACAACTGGGGATATTTACCATTTAGGCGAATGGGATACAAAAGATATTTTCGTTTACCATTAATTTCCCAATAACAATTTCTTAACCTGCTAACCCAAGCCAATCAGTTATGCCAAAAAAAAATCAACCAGAGCAGCGCCTGCAGTTTACCAGGCAGTTTACAAAAGAGGGCGTATCGCCTTATGACATGTTTGAGTACGATTACCGTACCTCGGTCATTAAAGATCCGAGTGGGAAAGTAGTATTCCAAATGGACAATGTGGAAGTACCAAAACAATGGAGCCAGATAGCAACCGATATACTGGCACAAAAATATTTCCGCAAGGCAGGGGTGCCGCAGGCAGATGGAACAACAGGCAGGGAAACAACCATTAAACAGGTAGCACATCGTATGGCTTATTGCTGGCGGGTTTGGGGTGAACGCTATGATTATTTTGCTTCAGAAAAAGATGCACAAATTTTTTATGATGAGTTGGCTTACTCAATTTTAAACCAGGCTTGCGTACCCAACAGTCCGCAATGGTTTAATACCGGTTTGCACGAAGTGTATGGCATTACCGGCAAACCACAGGGGCATTATTTTGTGGATGCAAAAGATGGCCAGTTAAAAAAATCTACCAATGCATACGAACGTCCACAACCCCATGCCTGCTTTATTTTAAGTGTAGATGATGACCTGGTAAATGATGGCGGCATCATGGATTTATGGGTTAGGGAAGCAAGGATTTTTAAATACGGCAGTGGGGTAGGTACCAACTACAGCAGCATTCGTGGAGAGAATGAAAAACTCAGTGGCGGCGGTACTTCCAGCGGATTAATGAGTTTCTTAAAAATTGGTGACCGGGCAGCAGGCGCTATCAAAAGCGGCGGCACTACCAGGCGGGCAGCCAAAATGGTTTGTCTGGATTTAGATCACCCCGAAATTGAAAAATTTGTTAACTGGAAAGTAGAGGAAGAAAATAAAGTAGCCGCTTTAATTGAAGCGGGCTATGCAAGCGATTACGAAGGAGAAGCTT
>CAXTPJ010000160.1:0-6857 GCA_964245855.1 uncultured Ferruginibacter sp.
TTTGTTTGAAACAACAAAGTTGATGAGCAAGTTCAATAATGATATTTTGGATTTTAACAACCCCGAATACCAGGCATTATTTTATTTTCTTTCCATTCTTAATTTATACCTGCGGGACATAAAACCACATTTAGTAAAAAAAGGGATTGCAATGTTTTTTGACAGGAATGTGTATGGTATTGATGAAACAGAAAGCTTTAAATTCCCAGACGAATACTATGAAATAAAACAAATGACATTTACGGAGAAATCGAAAATCAGCTTGCTTTGCTTGCCGGACTTTTTCGGCTATATTTTTAGGAAATCCAAGATTTCACAGAATAAGGCCGCCTTTGGAGATAACACATTGGAGACATCAGTCTTGACTATTAATGCTTATAAAAATTTGCTCAATATAAGTGCGGAACATCTTTTTGATTTTATTGAAACAGATTTAGAGAAGATTGAACAAGCCTTAAAGTATCTTATTAAATAAAACGTTGTTTTTTGTGGATCGTTAATTCAAGGTACTACTTAGTAGAATGTAAAAAATTTAAAGCTGCCATGTTCACTGCATCCTCTACCGGTTGCTGGGACAACCTTGCATAAATAGCGGTTGACACCTGACTTTTATGATTCAGCGCTTTCCCTATAACAGGAAGGCTTATACCATTAATAGCCATATAGCTTCCAAGTGTCCTGCGTAAATCGTGCATCCGGAAATTGTCTGCGTTCATTCTTTTTCGTATCCTATCAAATGCTCTTTTCGGATCGTCTAAATGGCCTTTTTTCCCATTACCCGGAAACACGAAAGGAGATTTTTCTTGACTATTGTTTTGAATATCTCTTCTTTTTGCAAGAATATCAAGCGCCGGTTTTGAAAGAATGACAATATTTACTTCTTTATTCTTTGTGTCACTTTCTGCAATCCGCCAACGGCATAAACCAAGATCAATATCATTCCACTTCATCGAAAGCACATTTGATTTCCTCGCCCCCGTAAATAAAAGGAGGAGAAAAAAATCTCTGTATAGCGGTTCTTCCTCTTCTGCTGCGGAAAAAAAATTTTTCAATTCTTCAGTATTCAGGAACCTATCCCTGCTATACGATTTGAACTTTTTTAAACCGGTGCACGGGTTGTTGCCGTTAAAATGATCATTCCGGATACCATGATTAAAAACAGCACACACAATCGCCATCACTCTGTTAGCAGTGCCTTTGCCTCGCTTTTCACCAATGTCTTTGTGAAGTTTGCGGATAATGTCTTTTGCGATGGTTATGCATTTTTTATTCCCCAATACCGGGAAGATATGGAACTCCATCATCTTTTTGTTGGCTGCAGCGTCTTTAGTAAACGGCAGCGCATGTTCATCATAGTATTTTTGGTACAGTTCTATAAATGTAAGGTCATACCGTAGAGTGCGCTTCTCTTCTTCAGGGTCTTTGCCTATGGCAATCATACCTCTGAACTCGGCAGCTTTTTTGCGGGCTATCTCAATTGTAATATCCGGGAAATGCCCAATCCTGATGCGGCGCTGCTGCCCATTAACCCTTTTGGACAATATAAATGTTTTCGCCCCCGCAGGATAAACAACCAAACGCAAACCTGGAGACTTATTATCTTTCACTTCATATCTTTTTGCTGACACTGTAAGGGATTCGAGAAAATCTTTTTTGAAGGTGGTTTGCAGCGTTGTCATGTTTTCCTGGTGCAGCGATAGTGCAGCGGCGACTATTAAAACGGGTTAAAATGGGTAGTATAAATCTAGTCTAGGTTTTCAACAAAAGCAATGATTTATATCCAATATTACGAAACGATAATAGTCATTAAACAACTCTAAAAATTTTTGACATGGGAGAGGTCACAGGTTCAATCCCTGTTGCGCCCACCAATTTTTCAAAGACTTAAATAGTTTTTCGGTCATAGTCGATTTTGCTGGTGCTGCGATAGTGCTGCAATAGACATTAAACATGGTAAAATTATTTTTGAACGATGAACAAAAGCCAGAACAATCATTAGCGCTATGTGATTCGCATCTTGGCATACATCAGTATTAATTATGTTTAATCCGCTTTAACAAGACGGGATTTATAATAAACTTTCGATGGTTGTCTGTTATAGAAATGTCTTTCCGATTCATCTTTGGAATTTTATGCCGCAAACAAAGAAAGGCCCTTTAATGTCAGAAAAAACTAACGATACCCTAATGGATAGAAAGTCAGCAGCCAGATACCTCCGTGTATCGCCCGGCACACTTGCTGTTTGGGACAGTACAAAGCGTTACGACTTACAACCGCTGAAGGTGGGGCGCTTAGTACGCTACCGCAAATCAAGCTTGGATAGTTTTGCTGAGCGACAGCTTACAAAATAACAATTCAAAAACGGCATACCTGGCCGTTAGCCAATAACATCATATTAAATTTTTAGGAGTCTTCGATGAATATCGAACAGGCTAAAGCCATACCTATTGCTTTTATTTTACAAAAAATGGGCTTAAAGCCCTCCCGCAAAACAAACAGAGAGACTTGGTATTTTTCGCCATTACGGGATGAAAAGACTGCTAGCTTCCATGTGAATGACAACAGGAACGTTTGGTATGATTTCGGTTTGGGGGTTGGCGGAGATATTGTTGATTTAGGTTGCTCCTACCTTGCCGGGCAGAAACAATCAAACGCTGTTTCGGATTCACTAGCGTGGCTTAAAACACTTGCTGGCGATATCCCGTTGCCCAAGCCCGTTAAAATGCCAAAGGAAGAAAAACATGAAGAAGACCCAACGCTTGTTGTCAAAAGCGTAAAGCCTTTGGAACACTTGGCTCTTGTTAATTACCTTGAAACAAGAGGCATACCTGAAAAAGTTGCGGCAAAATTCCTCAAAGAGATTCGCATATTCAATACCAGGACAGGCAAGAATATCTTTGCTTTAGGTTTGCAAAACGAATCCGAAGGATACGAAGCAAGGAATTCGTTTTTTAAAGGCTGCATTGGGCCTAAAGACGTTTGTTTTATCCGTGGCAATACTTCAAAGCCCGAAGGCATCAACCTGTTTGAAGGGTTTATGGATTTCCTCACTGTTGTCACAAGGCAGAACGGTTTGCCATTTAAAAATGACAGCATTATTCTGAATTCCCTTTCCTGTATAAAACACGCCATCCCTTATATCAAAGATTATGGTTACCAAACTTTGCACAGCTGGATGGATAATGATCCTGCCGGCAAGAGCGCAACGCTTTTCTTTGAAAATTTTTGTAAGTCGGAAAATAAATTATCCCACCTGCCAATGAATCACATGTATTCACCGTTCAAGGATGTGAATGCCTGGCATATGCACAAACTGGAATTGTGAGGGTTGCATGAATAAGGGACATAGCATAGCGCAAAGCTTGTTTGCGGTAACGGAGGTAGAGCTTATTTACAAAAACAAAACAAGCCCCAAAGAAAGGGTTAGGATAAGCCACTCAGCACAAGCATATGATATTTTATTGAACACATGGGACTTCAATAAGATTGAATTAGTAGAGCAGTTTTACATCATCTTGCTTGAAAGGAATAATGCTGTGTTGGGAGTTTCAAATATTTCTACAGGTGGGATATCCGCTTGTTTGGTTGACCCTAAAATTTTGTTCGCCACTGCTCTCAAAGCAAAAGCATCAGGGATTATTTTGGCGCATAACCATCCATCGGGGAACTTGAAGCCAAGCCACGCTGATGAAAAACTCACTCAAAAAATAAAAGCAGGCGCAGAATTACTTGATATATCAGTGCTGGACCACATGATTATTTCGCCGCAAGGCTACTTATCCTTCGCTGACGAAGGCTTGTTAATTTAATTCTCTAAACATTTTCATTTCAGTAAATGGCTTGCAACAAGCCATGCAGTTCAATGCATTTATTTTTTAGGGGTCATCAGCATGAAAGTGGTTTCATTGTTCGCAGGTGCAGGCGGGTTAGATAGAGGGTTTGAAAATAAAGGGTTTGATATTGCCTGGGCAAATGAGCACGACAAAACAATTTGGGAAACTTATCAAACAAACCATCCCAAAACCTTCCTTGATCGCCGAAGTATACTGAACATACCTTTACATGAAATACCTGATTGCGACGGCGTTATTGGCGGGCCGCCTTGCCAAAGCTGGAGCAACGCAGGTGCTTTGCGTGGTATCGTGGACACTAGGGGGAAATTGTTTTTTGAATTTGTCCGGGTAATTGCCGCAAAAAAGCCAAAATTTTTCCTTGCTGAAAATGTACCTGGCATGTTGATGGAAAGACATTCGCTTGTATTTGAAAACATTAAACGCCTTTTATCAGGGTTCGGCTATTCACTAACAGTAGCTTTGCTTGATGCCGTTAATTTTGGCGTACCGCAAAACAGGAAGCGTCTTTTTTTTGTTGGCTATAGGGAAGATTTAGGTTTGACCTTTCGTTTCCCCGAAACTATTACAGCAAAACTTTCTATATCTGATGCAATCGGGAATTTAAATTCCACGGCTATGCCTGCCCTTTTGAAAAACAAAACTAACAGCGAAGCTTGTGCGATATTTAATCATGAGTACATGACAGGTAGTTTTTCGCCTATGTACCTGTCGAGAAACAGGGTACGAAACTGGGGGCAACCATCTTTTACTATCCCTGCGAGCGGCAGGCATATCCCAATCCATCCTCAAGCCCCAAAAATGGAAAAGGACAAAAGTGGCAATATGCACTTTGTGAAGGGCAAAGAAGATCTATACCGTAGGCTTACAGTTAGGGAATGTGCACGGTTGCAAACTTTCCCTGATGATTTCGTTTTTAAGTACCAGGATGTAGCAGATGGTTACAAGATGGTTGGCAATGCAGTGCCAGTTGCTTTGGCAGAAATACTTGCCGCACAAATAGCCCGTGATTTAAAAAACGAAGAAGCAAAAAATATAACACTGCAACCTGCATTTGCTTGCATAGCAGCATAAGGACAATACGAGGGAATATAACTATAACCTCTGTCCGAGTGGTGAACAGTATTTATTTGTATTGCTTGCAAACTATGAATTTCATTCCTTTCAGCAGGGATTTGAGGATTGAACGACAGGAGCGTGCCGGGAACACTCCTTTGCTTCCAACAAAAACTTTCGCCGCCCTGCGGGCTCCCCGCCCAGCCAAAGTTTTTGCCGGACAGTCGTTTGCACCCGGCTTTTTCCCTCCTGTCAACCTCAACCCTTCAGAAAGGAAAATATCATGTATATCTTCACTCTTTACCAATACGAAAAGCTGTTGCAAAACGGCTCGCCGGAAGAACGTGGCAAAGACCATGCGCCCGTTGTAAAATTGTTCTTGCCTGGCTCTGGTTGCACTTGGCTGCTCACGGAGCTTGACCCGGAAGAGCCAACCTTTGCATTCGGGCTTTGCGATTTAGGCATGGGCTTCCCAGAACTTGGCTATGTTGATTTAGATGAAATCATGGAAGTGAAAAACAAGCTTGGGTTGCGTATCGAAAGGGATTTATATTTTAAAGGCAAGTTTCCTGTAAGCGTATATGCAAGGGCTGCATTAGCAAATGATTGTATCATTGAAGACGAAACAATTGTTGCCCGGTATGTGCCAAAAGTCCAACCAAAATACGAGGCATAATCACCGGGCTAATCTCAAAGCCTTTTAAAAAGGCTTTGAGACCTCTCATTTCATCAATACTCAATTCAAAGAAAGAATCAGCATGTATTTCAACTCAATTATTTCAAGCAGTGAATTAAATAAATTATTAGAAAATGGTTCAACAGAAAAAGTAATAGAAGATCATATCCCTATCGCAAAACTTTACCTACCGTTGCAGCGTTGTATTTTTCTGCTGACACATGTTGATACTGATCAGCCTAATATGGCATTTGGTCTGTTTGATTTTGCAGATGGCGGCTCACCTATGATTTGCAATATGGATCTTAATGGCCTGGAGAAAGTAAAACTATTCAAAATCTTTCGTATCCGTAAGGATGAAAAATTTCAGGGTCTGTTTCCTATCAGTGTGTATGCAAAAGCAGCCTATGAACACAAGCGTATTATTGAAGATAAGGCGATTCTTCAATTGTTTCAAACCGATCGAAACAGCAGCCGTTGAAGAATATAAATATTTTCAGAGCCCTTTTTAAGGGCTTTAATTTGTCTGAAACCAGCACAACGTCATTTATTAGGCTTCGGTGGCGACGCTCCGTTCAAAGGGATAATTCCAATTGGACTTTTATATTATAAAGCAAAAGGCTAGCTTATTATATTTATGTTTCTTTAACTGTAATGACGATTTCATATACAGCAGCATTTTTTTCATCATTGATAATATCATAACGGCTATCAGCACAAACAACCTGTTTTACTAACTGCTGCATTAATTTATAAAACAGTTCTTCAAGGCAAACACCTTTAAGGCTAATAGTGTGGGAAGTAAAAGCTAACAGGATTATATTTTCATCTGGGTTGTATTCACCTGTAATCAAATGCCCATAGCTTAAAAAAATCTTGCTCCCATCATCTTTTACAAAACAGATATTCCTGCCATAGCCATCTTGTTCGTAATACTCATTTTGCAAAACAGCCCCTGGCTGTATGGCAGTTTTATTGCCTGCGCTTTCAAGAGGCTTATCAAAAGAAAGCCTAAAACTCTGGCTCATATTCCTTTTCAGTTATAGATTTTGAGATGTCTTTATATTCATCTTTGTTTTGTTTGCGTTCTGAAAATTCTCTTTGCTGTTTTTCAATTACAAAATCCAGGTCATTGTTTTGCGAAGCCATCAATTCCATCGCTGATTGCCGGTCTCCCATTTCAGAAGCGTATTCCATCAGGGCTTCTTTATCGTCGGTATAGATATTTCCTACTTCACGCCCACGGGAAACAGATACACAGAATAACTTCATAC
>CAXTPJ010000161.1:0-6840 GCA_964245855.1 uncultured Ferruginibacter sp.
ACTGAACGGCATCTTTTGTCCCAACTTTTAAAAAAATAACTCCGCCAACGGGTTATAGTTCTTTAATGAGCTTTTTCCTTACAACTCAACGTATTCAAGTAACCCAAACAGCTTCTTAATGTGCGGGGTGAATAAAAGCTGGATATTGTTTGTCGGGTAAAATTGTTTCTTCCAAACGGCATAATACTACTCTTTACTTTGCGTTTTGCCGCTTATTTTTTTTGACTGTCCGAAAGCATTCATCCAGGCGGGCGTGAAAGTATCTAAACAATTAACGTTGATAAATACCCAGCCATTTCAGCCTGGTACTCTTTTGCAATTGCCCTGGCTTCTTCTGCAAAGTTTTCTTTGCTGCCGGCATAAATAATGGCACGGCTGGCATTTACCAATAAGCCACAATCTTTATTGAGTCCGTATTTGCTTACTTCAGCCAAACTGCCGCCCTGGAAGCCAACGCCGGGTACCAGTAAAAAATGATCGGGTATCAATGTACGGATGGCCTGCAGTTCGATGGCTTGTGTGGCACCTATTACAAACATGAGATTTTCTGTGTTGCCCCATTCACTCACTGTTTGTATTACTTTTTCATACAAATGTCCGTCGTTGATCAACGGCTGCATTTCAAAATCGGCCGCTCCTTTGTTGCTGGTTAAGCCCAGTACAATCGCCCATTTATTTTCATATTCCAAAAAAGGCTTTACACTGTCTTCGCCCATGTAAGGTGCCACCGTAATGGAATCAAAAGGCAGTGTTTCAAAAAAAGCTTTCGCATACTGGCTGGAAGTATTGCCGATATCACCACGTTTGGCATCGGCAATTTTAAAGTGGGAGTTGCCAATGTAATCAACGGTTTTTTCCATCGATGCCCAGCCTTGTAAACCCATCGCTTCGTAAAAGGCGGTATTCATCTTGTAAGCAACACACAAGTCTTTGGTGGCATCAATGATGGCTTTGTTGAACTCAAAAACCGCATCCGGATGGCTTTGCAGGTGTGCCGGTATTTTGCTGATATCAGTATCCAGACCAACACAGAGGTAAGATTTTTTGGTATGGATTTGCTGAATGAGTTGTTTTCTTGTCATGGTATAATTTCTAATGATTGAAGGCAGGAGAAAAGGTGATGGTGGCGATGGATGATAACCTGTAAAGTTATTTATGAGTTATCGTCCTTCATTTTAAAATAGGTGAGTAACCCCCAAAAGATGACTCACCTATTTTAATTATATCACCACATTGATCATCTTGTTCTTTACAAAAATGATCTTCTTAGGGCCTTTTCCTTCCAGCCATTTTTGAACGATGTCGTTTTGCAATACCAATTGCTCTACTTCGGCCTGTTCTAAATCCAACGACAGGCTCATGTTGGTCCTTAGTTTTCCGTTGACAGAAACAGGATATTCTTTGCTGCTCTCTACCAATAAAGCAGGATTTAAAACCGGGTAAACGGCATCTAAAATACTATCCTGGTTTTCCAGTTGATGCCAAAGTTCTTCACTGATGTGCGGTGCATACGGGGTTAACAAAATCAGCAATTGCTCCAGTATTTCTTTCTTGTGGCATTTTAAATCTGCCAGTTCATTTACGCAGATCATAAAAGTGCTGACGGCGGTATTGAAACTGAAACGCTCCGTATCTTCCTCAATTCTTTTAATGGTTTTGTGCAGCACTTTTAACTCTGCATCGGTGGCTTTATCTGTTGTCCATACTTTGCCTTTGATATCATCAAAAAATAACCGCCACAGCTTACGCAGAAAACGATGGACACCTTCGATGCCTTTTGTATCCCAGGGTTTGCTGGCTTCTACCGGCCCAAGGAACATTTCATACATGCGGAAAGTATCGGCGCCGTATTTGTTGCACAACTCATCCGGGTTGACTGTATTGTATTTTGATTTGGACATTTTTTCTACTTCCGCTCCGCAGATGTATTTGCCTTTATGCATCCCATCTTTTTCATAAATAAATCTAGCCATTAAATATTCTGGCTTAGAATTTTGAAAAGCAGTTTCATCTAGTATTACTCCATCAACATCTTTTACATTAACATGAACAGGAATTATTTTTATTTCTTTTACCGTATCTAATGATAAGTTTGTACCTAATCCAGAATTAATAATAGTTATCATTTCTTGGTAACTAACTTCTTTTTTTTGAAAACTTTCATAGAAAGAAAGTGTTACATAAAGCGGGAAATATGTCTCCATGTCATAAGTATGCTCAATAAAAACCCTATACACAAACCTCGAACTCCCCTGTATCATCCCCTGGTTCAACAACTTCTTAAACGGTTCATCATAGCCAATATGACCTAAATCAAACAATACTTTCGTCCATAAGCGGCTGTACAATAAATGGCCCACAGCATGTTCGGTGCCGCCGATGTACAGGTCAACCTGGTTCCAGTAATCGCTGGCTTTTCTATCGCAAAAAGTATGGGCATTGTTGGGATCCATGTAACGCAAAAAATACCAGGACGAACCGGCATAGCCCGGCATGGTGGAAGTTTCTCTTTTACCATTCGGTACATTTACCCAATCGGTAATATTCGCCAGCGGCCCTTCACCTTCCGGGCCCGGGCCATATTTATCTACATGCGGCAGTTCCAATGGCAGCTCTTCCGCATCCAACGGAATGGCAACGCCATCGCTCCAGATAATAGGAAACGGTTCACCCCAATAACGCTGGCGGCTAAAGCCGGCGTCACGCATACGGTAGTTTACTTTTCTTTTACCGATGCCTTGCGCTTCCAGTTTTTGCAAAACGATTTCAGCAGCTTCTATCATTTTTACGCCGTTCAAAAAAACGGAGTTTTCCAGCGTTGCTTCTTTGGTGGCATTGGCCTCTTCGCCATTGAAATAAGAACCAATGATATTGGTGATGGGAATATTAAAATGCTGCGCAAATTTAAAATCCCGTTCATCGCCGCAAGGCACCGCCATGATAGCCCCGGTGCCATAACCCGCCAGCACATATTCACTGATGTATATAGGAATTTCCTGGCCGCTGAAAGGGTTGATGGCATAAGCCCCGGTAAAACAACCGGTGATCTTTTTTTCTGCCATACGGTCAACATCGCTGCGACTTTTTACATACGCAATATAGTCATCCACGGCGGTTGTTTGCTCCCCGGTTTTTATCAGTTGCACCAATGGCAGTTCCGGCGCTACCACCATAAAGTCAACGCCAAAAATGGTATCCGGGCGTGTAGTGTACACCGTTAGTTTTTCTGTTGCCTGTTGTCCGTCGTCCGTCGTCTTTATCAAAAAATCTATCTCCGCACCCTGGCTTTTGCCGATCCAGTTGCGCTGCATTTCTTTCATGCTGTCGCTGAAGTCAACCTTTTCCAGGCCTTCCAGTAAGCGGTCTGCATAATCGGTGATGCGCAAATACCACTGGCGCATTTTTTTCTTTATCACCGGGTGGCCGCCACGTTCGCTTACACCATTCACCACTTCATCGTTGGCCAATACGGTTCCCAATGCTTCGCACCAGTTTACTTCGCCGTATTTGCTGAACGACAGGCGGTATTCCATCAGAATGTCCTGCTGCTGTTTAAAGTCGAACGATTGCCATTCGGCGGCAGAAAAAGTAGTAACCGCATCCGTTGGTTGCTGGCTGTTGCCCGATGTTTCAAACAACGTTACCAGTTCACTGATGGGTTTGGCCTTCTTTTCTTTTTTATCAAAATAGCTGTTGAAGATCTGTAAGAATATCCACTGCGTCCATTTGTAATAAGAAGCATCGCTGGTGCGGACTTCCCTGTCCCAATCGTAACAAAAACCAATTTTATCCAACTGTGCTTTAAAAGTGGCGATGTTTTTTTTAGTGGTTTCTGCGGGGTGCTGACCGGTTTCAATAGCATACTGTTCAGCCGGCAAACCAAAACTGTCGAAGCCCATCGGGTGCAGTACGTTAAAGCCTTTCAGCCTTTTATAACGGCTGTAAATATCGGATGCAATATATCCCAGCGGATGCCCTACATGCAGCCCTGCGCCGCTTGGGTAAGGAAACATGTCCAGCACATAATATTTAGGCTTATCACTGTTGTTGCTAACGCTGTAGAGCTTTTTTTCTTTCCACTCATCCTGCCATTTCTTTTCAATCTCGTTGAATTGGTATTCCATTGTTGTTGTTTATTTTTTGTACCCGGCTTTTGAATTACTATGATACTTCATTGGCGTCGCACTCGTGTACTAAATATCATTACTGGGCTTTTACAAAAAACCTGTACATTAAAAATTAAACTTCTGTACAGTTGCTTCTGTGAATGAAAAGTTATTTCACACAAGCATGGCTTGCTTTATATCGCTGGTAAAAATATATTTGTAACCCTGTGTTTGTAAGGTGGCAAAAGTAATGCAAAGCAGGTAAAATCCTTTACTTTTGCGGCACCCGTACCTTGATTTCGCTGATTCTACTGATTGCAGGATTTTTTTTAAATCACATTGATAAGAAGATAAAACAGGTGATGCATCAGTTGAATCAGGACAATCATTTAATCAAGGTGAATGTTGGTATGCGGTACAAGTGAGTGACACAACGATGTTGAATAGAGTTGCTCTGCCGGTAACAAAATTTGTATTTAAACTTCATGATATAGCTAATCATATCAATCATAAAAATCAGCTGCATCATGGTTAACATCATTTTAATCAAGGTATATGTCATTTGTTAGAAAAGCTACTTCTGTAAAACGCAGCAAACCTTCTTACGGTTACGCCATTGTGGGTGTAGCGCTGGTGTTATTTCTTTTTGGAATTGTGGGCTGGCTGTTTTTGAACCTTAAAAAATCCGGCGAAAAATTCCGTGAAAACATACAGGTACACTTGTGGATTGCGCCACCGGCAAAAAAATACCAGATCGATTCTTTGCAGCAATATGTGGCGGCCCTGCCTTATGTAAAATCTGCCGAGTATGTCACCAAAGAAAAAGCCATTCAAAAATGGAACACCGAAAACGACAGCACCTGGAAAAAAATTATTGCCAACAACCCGTTGCCGGAAAGCATTGATTTTTATGTGCAGTCGGATTACATGAACAAAGACAGCCTGGGCATATTGAGCAGTTACCTCGAAACAAATTATGCCGGTGTAATATCCGAATTTCAATACCCGCAGGAAACACTGGGCAACGTGAGTACATTGACCCGATCGGTGGCTTCTTTCATTTTGATCATGGCGGTTATTTTATCCATCATCGTAATTATTTCTATTGATAATACCATTCGCCTGGCCATGTACAGCAACCGTTTTTTAATTAAGACAATGCAGATGGTAGGCGCCACCCGTGGGTTTATAGCCCGGCCGCTCAACATCAGGGCTGTTATTAATGGATTGATTGCTGCCTGTATTGCCATTGCGGCGGTGTTCGGCTTTATTTTACTGGTAGAAAGTTTTGTGCCGTGGCTGGCGCAATTGCGGGATGGTGTTAATATGGCGATCATTGTAGGTGGTATTTTGATCCTTGGCATTGCCATTTCGTTCATCAGCACCCACCGCTCCGTATTGAAATACCTGCAAATGAAACTGGACGATTTGTATTAATGGTTTGTTAGCAGGCGGTTTATTTGGTAATTATTACTTTTATTTGCATTCTTAAAATTTGAATTATAATGGCGACAGTGAAAAAAGCAACCAGTGTACCGAACCAGAAAGGGCAGGCAAATGCGGTAAACCCTTTGTTCAGCAAAGACAATTATATGTGGATGCTGGGCGGTATCGTGGTGATGGCGCTGGGATTTTTCCTGATGGCAGGCGGTAAAAGTCTTGACCCGACCAAGTTTAACGACAACGAAATTTACAGCACCACCCGTATCACCATAGCGCCGTTGCTGATTATGGCAGGTTTTGTGATCGAGATTTTTGCGATTATGAAGAAGCCGAAGACGGATGCCTGATAAAAAAATGCGTAATTTTAATTACAATCTTTTTTATGATAGCTGAAAAGGAACCCACAAAATTTACCCCGCTGCAGTTAGAATTATTGAAATTGTACTCTATGGAATTGCCCGAACAGGAATTGCTGGAAATAAAAGATATGCTGGGTAAACATTTTCTGCATAAGATTGCCCAAACTGCAACTGCTGCTGCCACTCAACACAACTGCACACAACAGGATTACGATAATTGGTTAAACGATCCGGCACAATAACATGAATGTTGTTTTAGATACCAATGTTTTCCTGGTTATTCTTCCTGCAAATTCAATTTATCACCCGGTTTATGATGCGCTTTACCAGGGTCGTTATAACCTGGTTTTAAGCCATCAAAATTTGCTTGAATACAAAGAGCAGTTTTCTTTCCGGTATAAAACGCCCATCACCACAAAAATTATCGAAGGCCCGGTATACAACAATAATTTTATTTTTTGCGACCCACGTTTTTCATTCAATTTAATTTTTAATGATCCTGACGATAATAAATTTGTGGATTGTGCAGTTGCCGGAAATGCAGATTATATTGTAACCAACGACCGTCATTTTGATGTTTTAAAATCAATTGATTTTCCTTTTATAAATTGCATCACATTGCAGAAGTTTCAAAAAATATTGTTTCCCTGATTTTTATTTTTATCAACCAACACTAACATGACTACCATTCAAACCATCATTATAGCGATTGTAGAAGGCCTCACCGAATTTTTACCCATTTCTTCCACAGGCCACATGATCATTGCGGAGAAATTATTGCAGATAACCGAAACAGATTTTACGAAAGTATTTACGGTGGCCATACAGTTCGGGGCGATTTTAGCGGTGGTAGCACTGTACTGGAAAAAGTTTTTCGACTTCAGCAAATGGCAATTCTATGTAAAGCTGGCAGCGGCCGTAGTGCCGGCTTT
>CAXTPJ010000162.1:0-6836 GCA_964245855.1 uncultured Ferruginibacter sp.
TTACGGAAATAATATGTTCATAGATGATGTTACAGTAGAAGATAACCCTGTAGCAGCATGTTCAGGTACTCCAACCGCAGGCACAATAAGCGGTCCATCGGAAGTATGTGACGGAGCTTATTTCTCCATTGTAAATACAGGCGCAACCGATGCACCAGGAATGAATTATGTATTGCAATCTTCGCCAAATACCAATGGCCCATGGACAAATACTTCCGCTACAACCACCTACAGTGGAGCAACCAATGTATTACAATCAGCAGTTACATACTACCGCTTTATTGCAACCTGCACTATCAGCAACCAATATGATAGTTCAAACGTGATATTGATAGGAATGAAAGCTGCCAATTTATGCTATTGTGCGCCTCCCAATGTAACACTACATACTTTTATAAATGATTACATTACCAATGTATCAATAGCAGGCACAACACTGAACTCTTCCAATACAACTGATTTAACTACCGGTTACACGAGTATACCTTCAACTCCGGCAACTAACACTGCTGATTTAACCCAACTGACATCTTATACTGTTGCAGTACAGGTCCAGGATGATCCAGGCCAGGTTTCTGGATGGATAGATTTTGATCACAGCGGCACTTTCGACGCCTCTGAATTTTTTGACATGGCTATTTCAGGTACTACAGCCAGTGCATCAGTTTTGATTCCATCTTCTGCATTGGGTGGACAAACAGGCATGAGGATCAGAGGGAGGTTCAGCGGTTTTGCCGATACTGACGGCTGTACTGCTTTTGGTTCTGGCGAAACAGAAGATTATTTAATAAATATTATTCCTACCGCTTCACTGAATGGGGCTATTGTAGATGTTATTACCCCCAAGGCAAGTTGCAATGCAGGAAATACCATATCAGTTAAATTAAGGAATAGCGGTTCAATTGATATTGCTGCAGGTGCCGCTACCGTAGCGCTTTACGTAACCGGCGCAAATCCACAGGGGCCATTAACCCAAACAAACAGCGCCGTTATTTTGCCTGGCGATACAGCCACACTGGTATTTACCCCATCTTTTTTGATTGACGGATTTAATACAGATTCTGTATTTATACAGAGTTTGACCGGTGATGTTTACGCCGGGGATGATTCTTTGGTTACCGGCCACATTACGCTGCCTGCATCTGTTGATGCACCTTATGTTGAAGATTTTGAAGGAAATATTCCCGGATGGACTGTCAGCCAGTTAGCAGGCGATGCCGGTAACTCATGGTACATAGATCAAAGTGTAGGTTATCCCGGTTTAAGCGGCGGTGCCCTTGATCCAAAAAGCGGATCGAATGCAGCTGTTTTTTACAGTTATGATTACACTTCAGGTACAGCTTCGAGGCTATCGTCTAACTGCATTAATATTCCGGCTGATGCAAACAGCAACTGCGGATATATTGCAGGGTTCTATTTTACACAGGATGCCCAATACATAGGCAACGACAGTGTTGTTGTAAGGATCACTTCAGATGGAGGAACCACTTATACCAGGTTAGGTGTTGTAACAAGACTTGATACATCATTAAGCCCTACAACAGGCCAAACAATTGATTCAAGACCAGAATGGAGGTTTTATAGTTTTGATATTGGCAGCTATGCAGGACAAACGGTACAATTTGCTTTTGATGCTTACAGTGCTTATGGCAATAATATCGCCATTGATAGTTTCTTCACAGGGCCAAAGACAGCTAATGGCAACATTGGCCTGGTAGGCGGCACCGAGTCCGGATTGACGTTGACTGCCGCCGTAGCTACCTGTACAGATGCATCAGGCTGGACTTATTACACTGCAGGTAATAATTCAAGATATGTATTTGGTGTACAGTGGGATCCAACCGGCGTTGGCTCTAATGCAGCAGCCAAAGCACAGGCAACCGCTACCATTCAAGTAGACCGTAAATGGTTTGCTGCAGAAGATGCTGCTAACCTGAAAGCCACTTACACCATGCAGCGTTACTGGGATGTAAACCTGAATGGCGCCACCATAACTTCTCCTGTAAATGTAAGGTTCTTCTATTCACGGAGAGAATTTGATTCTATCGTTGCTGCAAAAAACATTTTCCTTGCAAATAATCCGGGTGCTACCGATGAAGGTTTTGTTTGGTTTAAAACAAATTCCGGCGCCTTCATTCCATCTGAAACAAGCGTTACACCGGATGGCGTGTCAGATGCTATTCCATTAACAGATGTAAATACTGGTTTGGCAACCATCAACGGTGTACTGTATGCACAATTTAATGGGGTAACCAGTTTTAGCGGGGGAACTGCTGCTACAGGTGTTGGCCCTACCAGCCCGGTACCGGTAACTTTGCTGGCCTTTACTGCACAACGCACCGGCAGGGTTAATAAAGTAGAATGGAGTACCAGCCAGGAAATAAATACCAGCCGCTTTGTAATAGAACGCAGTACTGATGGCCGCAATTACACAACCATCGGACAAATAGCGGCTGCAGGAAACAGTAACAATACACGTACTTATTCATTCATTGACAATACCCCGGTTAGAGGCGTTAATTATTACCGTTTAAGGATTGTTGATATCGATAATCTTTCGAAATTCAGCGCTATCAGAAGTGTAAGAAATGAAGGTACCGCCGACATTGCTGTTTATCCAAATCCAGTAAGAGATATGCTGCAGGTAAGCATTACTTCGGATAAATTAGATAAAGCAAGCATTACTATCATTGACCTGAATGGCAAACTGATTTCAACAAAAAGCCTGGTGTTGAATGAAGGTAATAATTACACCAATTTTAATACTGGTAACTTAAGCAAAGGAACTTATGTTATTAAAATCCAGCTAAACAATGACCTTATTGTAAGGAAATTTAATAAGCTGTAAAATTTTAAACACCTATAAAAAAGCCCCGGAAATTTTCCGGGGCTTTTCGTTTGCAAAATGATTATTTGAATAATATTTTATGGCCTAAACCCGAATGCCGTATTTTTAATCTTTATAATTCTGGCAGCTATACTTTTATGCTTCTAATAACCATCAATTTTAGATAGAACCAGAGAAAAACAATAGAGCTACGCCAATACCTGGCTGCAGTTAATTGAAACAAATGTTAGCAAAATAAAGAGGATTATTTCTTCTTAAAAGAATTGAGGTATATTTCCAGCGCACTTACCATGCTGGGGGCCATCGGTTGCGGGGCTTTAATATCCAGGGTTAAGCCTGCATCTTCAACAGCTTTAAAAGTATTGGCACCAAAAGCACCAATCTTCGTCCCGTTCTGAGAAAAATTTGGGAAATTCTCAATAAGGCTTCTCACTCCGCCAGGAGTAAAAAAGCAGATTACATCAAACTTTTTAGCGATCACATCTTTAACATCATTGCTCACGATTTTATACAACACTGGCGTTGCATATTCGCAATGATGTGATTTAAGCCAGTTGGTGATTTCACTATCGAAAGCCTGGGAGCAGGGATATAAAAACTTCTCGTTGTCTTTATGTTTGTTGATTACATCAAACAAACTTTTATTACTACCGTCTGCACTGTAAAAAACTTTGCGTTTGCGGTAAAGAATAAATTTTTGAAGATACAGGGCCACCGCCTCCGTTATGCAGAAGTACTTTGTATCCTGGGATATATTGACTTTCATTTCATCGCATATCCTGAAGAAATGATCAATGGCATTACGGCTGGTAAAAATTACGGCTGTATAACTAGCGATCTCGATCTTTTGTTTGCGGAATTCTTTTGAAGCGATACCCTCTACAATAATAAAGGGATGAAATTGCAGCTCGATGCTGTGCTTTTTTGCCAGGTCAAAATAAGGCGATTTATCTCCTTCCGGTTTGGGTTGCGTGATGAGAACTTTTCTAATCATTGGGGCTTTTACTCCTTTTGTTTTTTCGCCTGGTTTAATCATAGAGACTATTAGCTTTTCAACCTTCGGGCAAAGTTAGAGATTTTTATTTAATAAAACCATCACTGCCTTATAAATGAGCAAAAGAGGGAGTAGCTCTACCCCGGCTATGTACATAAAAAAATGGGCCTTGCTTACTTTTACCTGGTTTTGCAACAAGCCATACGAACGTAAAAACCTCAATAAAAACATTAGTCCTACAAATAAAAGAGAAACCAAAACTGCGGGATATCGAAGCACCGGTGAAGCAAACGCAATTATAATTACAAAGGGTAACAGCAGTATCCCTAAAATTTTATTTATCAAAAAGATAATAAACAGGTATGTATTGGCAGCAGCTTTATACCCGGTAAGCCAACCGGTAAATTTTAGAATAATGTATTTAAAAAAATAAACAGCGGCCAATCCTACAACAGTGATACACATAAATATCAAAGGTGAAGTGCCTGCAATTTTTTTGAAGTGTGCCAACAAAAAATAGATGTATAGGCCGCCGGCGATGATGAACAGGATATTGAAAAATAAGGATACCTGTTTTGCCTGCAATAACTGATCGGTCAATTGGCTTTGCCGAAGCGAAGTATTAAAAAACACCCTGAATAAATTATTAAAATACTTGGTGTAAAAAAAACGAAGAAACGCAAGCAACAGTACAATCACCAGCAAAATATAAAATATCAAAGTGGTTGCAACCTCTTCCCTTTCTTTGCTGATAGCTGCAGATGGGATACCCGAAATATTCAGGAAAGGATTGTTATTAACGGCCTCACTTAAAATATTGCGTACGGGAATTACTGTTGCAGGTTTAATGGAATCTTTTTTGATCAGGGAAGAATCTGCCTTTACTGTTGTGTCGATTCCGGGAATTGATGACGAATCATTTTGCAAGGCAACAGTATCTTTTTGCTGTGGCTGGGCCAGCAGGGAAACAGGAAATAAAAAAAGCAGTAAAAGAAAATGTACCTGTTTCAAAAAAATAAAATTTGTTCGGCAAAAGTAAAATGATTTTGATTAGAAATAATTGACATAACCGAAATGAATTTTGGAAGCCCTGCGCAGGTCAGTATTTACATCGCTTCTTTTTCCTACAGCAAAACTCATATTGAGCAATCCCAATTTTGTTTCGAAAACCAACCCAAGCCCGCCGCTGATAAAATTGTTGCTGATGTTTACATCCTGGTATTTGCTTTTTACCCAACCTGCATCTACAAACGTAAACAGGTAAGAGTTCAATCCCAGCAAATAACGATATTCTGCCGTTGCAACGCCGTATTGCGTGGCATAAATACTCTCTTCATCGAAGCCCCGCAACAATTTAAAGCCGCCAATCTGGAACAATTCATTCCTGAAAATATCCTGGCTGCTAAAAATGCCTCCATTGATGGCAGTTTTTACCGTTGCTCTTTTGCCTACCGGAAAATAGTGCGCTGCAAAAATTTTACTTCTGAGCTGGTAGGTTTTCAATTTCAAAGTATCATACAATGAAGCATAATTAAATGTAGAATCGCTCAGGCTTAAAATATCGTTGTTCCTGCTGATGTTTTTTAAACCAACGCTGATCAATACGCTAAACTCATTTCCTTTCCTGGGGTTGTAGCGATAGTTGGTTTTGGTCCATTCATAATCAAGGCCAACACTTACAGAATTTACATCAATATTGGGCGGTAATTTTTTAGTCACTTTTATCAGGTTGGTATCTGCACCATATTCCAACAGCGTGGTACTTTGTTGCTGAAAAAATATTTTACCTGATTGATTGGCAGACAATAAATATTGTATCCCTAATTGTGCATTCAACTGCAAAAAAGTACTGTCTTTTTTAAACAGACTAAAGCCAAAATCCAAACCAAATGGTGAGTTGAAAATATAGGGATGCTGATAGCCGATATTCAAACGGGGAGAGCTCAATTGCAATTGCTGCCAGTTGAGCAAAATGGTTTCGCCGCTGCCCAAAGCATTTTTTAAGTTCAGGTTTACATCACCCGTTAGTTGAAGTTTATTGGTTTCATTGTTAGCCGGTAAAAAACCAATCAAAAAATTGACCTGGCTGCTTCGCTTGGGCGCCAGGTAAAGGTTCAGCACCGATCCTGTACCCAGCATAGTTAATTCAGCTTGCTGTTGTGCCTCCACATAGGGTAATTCTAAAATCTTTTTGCCAACATCTTCCAGTTTTTCTTTGCTGTAAATACTGCCATTAGGAATACCCAAATAACGTTGCAAAAACGAGTTGGCTATTTTTGCTTTGCCCACAACCCTTATACTGTCAACATGGTATAAAATCCCTTTGTTTACTTTTAAAGCAGCAGCAATATCAGTCTTTTGCAGGCGCACACTATCCAAATAAACACTGGCAAATGGATAACCATTGTTTTCATAATAATTGAGTATGCGCTCTTTTACTAATTGCAATTGGCTAAAATTAAAAGGCTTGTTCACGAAATTCTTTTCATAAAAACCACTGGCATCCATGGCAGGCTTTTCAATGCTGTCTGTTGAAAGATGAACCCAGGTTTGCTTATGGCCAAGATAAAGATCAATGCGGGCAGTATCAGTTCCATAGTTAACATTATCAACTGATGCAGCAATATAGCCCTGCATATTCAATGTTGCCTGCAGTTTGGCAATGTATTCAATACAAAAAGGCTGATTGGCAAAACTGGTTTGCAAATTCAAAGCCTGCCCATTAAACGAACTATCTTTGCCGATATAATTGATGAGCAGTTTATATTGAGCCGGGGATTTGTCCTGCGAAAAGCAGGAAGAAAAAAAACAGCCTGTAAGAAAGATTGCAGTAACCCAAATTTTAAGAGCAATATTTTGTTTATCTGTCATTACTGAATTCAAATCTAAAACCTAAAATTGTAAATCAAAAATCTTTGTCCGGCATCTACCTCCATATCCCTTTTTGCAAACAGGCCTGCAATTACTGCAACTTTCATTTTGCTACTTCATTAA
>CAXTPJ010000163.1:0-6803 GCA_964245855.1 uncultured Ferruginibacter sp.
TGCCAATGAAGTTCAACAGCATTACGTAAGTTGATAACAAAGTCAATTAATAATTTTAAAAACGGATGGTATATGACCATACTTTATGACCTGAAAAAAATCAACATCGCAGATCAAAAATCAAAAATTTTATTACGCCTGCACCGTTTTCTTCCGTTCGCCGATTTGCTGGCGCCACATGGCGTAGTACAAACCTTTTTCTTCCAGCAAACCTTCGTGGTTACCGGTTTCTACCACATCACCTTTTTCCAGTACATAAATGCGGTCTGCATGCATGATGGTGCTCAAACGGTGTGCAATCAAAACGGTAACCTGCCCTTTTAGAGATGACAGCTCCCGGATGGTATCTGTAATTTCTTCCTCGGTAATGGAATCCAGTGCAGAAGTTGCTTCATCAAAAATCAACAAATGCGGTTTGCGCAACAGCGCACGGGCAATGGAAATACGTTGCTTTTCTCCGCCGGATAACTTTAATCCGCCTTCGCCGATTACTGTATCCAGGCCTTTTTCTGCACGGGCTATCAAACCGGTACAACTTGCTTTTTTCAATACATCATTTACCTGTGCTTCCGTTGCAGATGGATTAACAAACATCAGGTTTTCCCGGATGGTCCCGCTAAAAAGATTGGTGTCCTGGGTTACAAAACCGATCTGTTTGCGCAGGTCATCAAAATGAATGGCTGTTTCATCCAGGCCATTGTACAATATTTTTCCTTCCTGCGGACGGTATAATCCAACCAGCAATTTCATCAGTGTTGATTTACCGCTTCCACTGGGGCCAACAAAGGCAATGGTTTCTCCAACCTTTGCGTCAAAGCTGATATCATCAATTGCTTTGTGAGAGGCTGTCTGGTGCTGGAAGGAAACATTTTTAAACGCCAGCGTTTCTATATTGCCCAATGGTTTTGGAAAAGCCGGTTCCTGTTCCGGCGCCTTTTTCATCAGGTTATCAAAATTATTCAGCGATGCTTCTGCTTCCCGGTATGACAATAAAATATTGCCTACTTCCTGCAACGGGCCAAATACAAAGAAGGAAAATATCTGCATGGTCACCAACTGCCCTGCATCCATGGTTCCATGAAAAATCAACCACATCAAAATAAATAAAATTACCTGCCGCAAAGTGTTCACCATTGTTCCCTGAACAAAACTGATGCTGCGGATACGTTTCACTTTTGTTAGTTCCAGCCCTAATATTTTATAGGTATTGGTATTCAACCGGTCAACTTCCTGGTGCGTAAGGCCGAGGCTTTTTACTAACTCAATGTTGCGGAGCGATTCTGTGGTAGAACCTGCCAGTGCGGTGGTTTCTCCAACAATATTTTTTTGGATGAGTTTGATTTTTTTACTCAGCTTATTGGTGACAACCGTTAAAAAAAAGATGCCCACAACGTAAGCAACCGGCACCCGCCAGTTAATGAACAGGGCGGCATACACAAAAACAAACACCACGCCCACGATTACGCCGAACAAAATATTGATAAAGCTGGTCATGAACTTTTCTACATCAGATCTTACCTTGGTCAATATTGATAAAGTTTCACCGCTGCGCTGGTCTTCAAACTCCTGGTAAGGCAGTTTCATGGCATGCTGCAATCCATCTGTAAAAACGCCGGCGCCAAATTTTTGAATCACCACATTTAAAAAATAATCCTGGAAGGCTTTGGCAATGCGGCTTACCATGGCAACAGAAACAGACAACAATAACAGGAACCATACGCCCGGCTCTTTCCAGGAAAAAGAGTTGAAAAATTTATCTTTCAGAAAGTCTGCATTGGGGGCTGTAGCTACCCCTTTGTGGCTGTTGGCCAGGTTGATGAGCTTGCCTAAAATGATGGGATCGAATAAGGAAAAGCCAATATTGATGGTGGCCATTAATAAGGTGAATACCACCAGCCATTTATAGGGCTTTAAATACTTTAATAAAATTTTCATGCTGCAAAGTTAGCAGAATAAAATGCGGAAAAATATTGTATTGCTGTTGCAACCAACGGCAACGGATTTACAATGGCGGAGGGGTATCATCTATCCATTTGTTTGTATATTGAGGCCCATAAATGTGTTTCCACCTCCGGTGGCTCCACAAATAATTATCGGGATGACTTTTGATAGCTTCTTCCAAAAAGTTGCGGTAAAGCCGGGTTATTTCGCCTTTCTCCATTTCACCCGCATTTTGTGTAATCAGCCGGGCTTCAAAATGATAATGGCCCCGCCTGAGTTTTATAAATTTTACAAATACTATTGCAGCATTGTTTTTGACAGCGCTTTTTTCCGGAACGGTGATAAACGGGGCCGCCCTGTTAAAAAAATTCAGCCAGTAGGCATTGTGTACCAACCCGGGATTTTGATCTGCCACCACGCCAAAAGCGTACTGGTTGCGAAATACATTGTGCATGCGGCTACTGAATTGCCTCGTAGAAACCAATACTGTATTATACTTTGTCCGTAAACGGAAAAATATTTTTTCGATAGCGCTATTGGTAATCGGCATGTAAATGCCCGCCATAGGTATGGATAATTTTTTAGCATATATCCAGTTTCCATACTCCCAGTTCATTTGATGCGAACCATGCAAATGAATACTTTTCCCCTGTTTTATTAAGGCATTGCAAATTTCCAGATCAGCCGTACAACGTTTTTCAAATTCACGGTCGCTTATGCTGATCATTTTGACTGTTTCTAAAAGCGTGTCAATAAAATTCCTGTAAAATTGCCTGGCGATGATCTTTCGTTCCGGTAAACTTTTTTCCGGAAAAGCAATGGCAAGGTTATCAAGAACTACTTTCCGGCGATATCGTAAAAAATGATAAACAATAAAAGTAAGCCCATCGCTTATTAAATAGATAACAGGGAACGGCAGTAGTGAAATGATATAAAGGATACAATAAATGAAGTAGTACATGCACTTTATTATTAAAGCAATAACGGCATCAAATATACAAAACAAACAGGGTAAGCTACAGGATATGCGAAGGTCTGGCTTAGATGCAATACTTTGAAAACAGGTATTGATTGAAAAGATAAGTTTGCTGTTACCAAAAGAATCTCCATTTTTGCGATGACCACAAAAGGGATAGTAAGCTTTTTATTGATACGATGCTGGTGCCCTTACATGATGTTGCACTGGTTATATTTAAAAAAGAGGTGTTGCAGGATACAGCAGCGCATTGATAATACGCACAGATTACTGATATGAAAATATTTGATTGTTTTACGTTTTTTAATGAGCTTGACCTTCTTGAATTCAGGTTGAAATTACTCGATGAACAGGTAGATTTTTTTGTTATTGCAGAGTCCAATCTTACCCATTCGGGCATGCCCAAAACATACCTGTTTGATGAACATAAAGACAGGTTTGCCAAATGGTTGCCTAAAATTGTGTACCTGAAAATTTCACAATCCACCAATGGCTTAACCTTTGATCCTGATCAAAAAAAATATAACCCTTTGAATGGATCGTGGAGCCTGGAAACAGGGCAGCGCTCCGGTTTACGGGAAGCCGCCCAACTGATGGCCAACGATGACATTGTTATTGTGGGCGATCTTGATGAGATACCCGATCCGGTAATGCTTAAAAAAATAAAGCCACAACAATTGCCTTTATCGGTATCAATGCTGTTCCACAATTATTACATGAACTACCAGTACAAGAAAAAAGAACGCTGGTGGAACGGAAGTGTACTGTGTACCGGAAGCCAGTTTAAAGAAAATGATCCACAAATTTTCAGGGATAACAGGAACCGGTACAAAAGGATTAAAAAGGGGGGCTGGCATTTTTCATACCTTGGCGGTTATGAAAAAATAAAACAAAAACTACTCTCTTTTGCCCATACCGAATACAGCAGTGCTGATTTTACAGAAGATCAATATATTATTACTGCATTGGAGAAAGGAAAAGATGTACTAAAGCGGCCTGGTATTGAGTATACACTTGCCCCGCTTGATGAGTACCCCTTACGCATAAGGTCATTAATGGAGCAGTACCCGGATTTTATTAAACCGGTACCGCCCAAAAAAAATGTACTTGAATGGTTGAAACAATTGTTTCACAAACGGTAAGATTGCCTGCTGATGCGGATAGCCCATTTTAAAAATGAAATACGTTTCAAAATAACATTGGTCTTTTTTTTATAGAAAAAAATGGTGTCGCCATTTGTAAATAAGAACCAGCACAGCGCAGGTGAAAATGACTGGTGCTGCAGCGTTTTAAATTTACTGATGGCTTCTTTTATCCAGGCTGCATCCTGCCCGCTGATCAGATGGTTTTGCAAAAAAGTTTGGAGGTACAATATCCTGCTTTCATAATAAAGCCCTTTGTTTAATTCAGTACTGGTGTTTGATTGATGCTGCCGCCAAAAAGTAAGCACTTCTGCCAGGCATTTAACCGGCCCTGTACACATGGCAGCAACAGTAATCCACCAGTCGAAAGCAATTACTTCATTTGGGGGAACAGGTAATTTTTCCAGCACATTTTTTTTTATGCACAGGTTGTGACCCAGCGTAAAAGAAGTAAGCATGGTCTTCCTGATATTGCAACCTTCCAACGGATGCTGCATGGAGTGGGAAGTATTACTGGTATCGGGTTTGCCCGAAAATTTATTAGACAGGCAATACACCATTGAAACCCCGGGGTTTGCCTGGTGAAAACTTACTAACCGGTCAACTTTTTGCGGTAACCAGACGTCATCCTGGTCACTAAAAAAAATAAAGTCGCCGCTGGCATAACTGATTGCATGATAAAAATTTTTATTCAACCCTTTCTCTTTGCAGTGGTATAGTTTTCTGTTTGGCGCTTTTGCACACCAATCCTGTAGTATCGGTACGGTATTATCCGTGCTGCCATTGTCGGAACATATAAATTCAATAACAGGATATGTTTGAGCCGATAAAGAAGCCAGTTGCTCTTCCAGGTATTTGTCGCCATTGTAAGTACACAGGATTATACTTACCAACGGAATATGCTGTATGGAACCTGTATAAATAATGGCGTAACTGATTATGATGAATGAATGATAAAGTTAGAAAGATAATCTGCCTGCGCTTCTATACTGCAGTAATTACAGGACGTATAACGGTTTTTAATGGCTTCCATTGCAGATGAATCCCGGGCAATTTTGTTGATGGTGGTTATCAGTTCTTCCATCGTATCATAGTAAATACTAAAGGGCGACAAATCATCATTTTGCTTGTAATTGGATGATAAAAGAAACGGAATATGATAACCCAGTCCTAAATTGAATGACCCTGAAATTCTTTTGTTGCTGTAAAAATCAGAATCATCAAATTTCAGTAACGGCAGCATCAAATCGGAGTGCAGCATGTAGGAATGGAATGTATCATAATCCAGGTAATCATCAAAAGTTTTAACAGTATTATCGGCTGTACCGGTTTTTTGCAACAGCTCAAGTATTTCCGGTACTTTATATAGTTTGCCTAAAAATATTATTTTAATCCCCGCATCCAGCCTTGTGGTTTGCAGTGCGGTAAGCAATGGGATATATTCTCTTCGTAATTCAGAAACGCCACCGGGAATAGTTACCCAACACTCGCCGGCAGGCTTGCTGCAAACAACCCTTTTGGGCCTGGGAAAATAAACCGGATAGAACGAAGCGATCGAAAATACCGGATCAGGTTTTAATTCCCTTAAAAGATAATTACCGAGCACCAGGAATTGCTTGATCTTACGTGATAATATTTTTGAAAAAGTAAAACTGTGCTCCAGTTTTTTAGCATTGTGTACAATTGCGGTACAGTTTATTGCTGGTAAAAAGAAGCACAGGTTTCTTACAATGGTTATTTCTGCAGTGCCTATTATTACCGTGCTGATGTTGTGCTGCCGGATATATTTCCGGATAAAAAAGATGGTTTTTAATTGTTCCGAAAAAGAAAAAACATCTGCTACGCCTGCTATACCGGCCATCTTTTCCGGCTCAGGTAGCAAGGGTAACAATTGATGGTTGCCAATAAAATGAACCGGGCATTTTTTAATATCCATTAACCGGATGATGGAATAGATAACCTCTATATGCGAACCGCCCAATTCAATTATTAAAACATTTGTCATTTCTCCACTATTAAAGATTAATTTCCATTAAGCACAGCATGGTACACATTCCAATATTGTTTAGCAGCATTGTCCCAGCTAAAAAACATGGCCCTTTCTTTAACAAGCTGGCTTTGTTGCGGGTGCCGGTAAAAATGGTTGAGCGATTGGGTTAACGTATCCCGCATTGCCGCTGCATCAAACGAATCAAAATAATAAGCCGCAGTACCACCAATTTCGGGCAGGCTGGTATATGAAGACAGCAACACAGGTTTGCCAAAACTCATCGCTTCTACAACCGGCAGGCCAAAGCCTTCTGCAACAGATGTAAATACAAAAGCCTGCATGTGCTGCAGCAGCCACCACTTTTCCGCTTCGGTAACAGCGCCTGGCAGTATAACACGTTGCGCCACGCCATGCTTTTTTGCTTCTTTAATAATTTCTTCCAGATATGCCTTATCCTGAACAATGCCGGCGATAACCAACATAAGGTCATTCCCTTTTAAAAGGGCGGGCAAAGTGTGAAAATTTTTTTTCTTTGCTATGGTACCGATTGAAAAAAGGAAAGGCTGGTCTGCTGTAATAAAACCGGGTTGCTGAAAAGCAGTGGCGACATCCGGCAGATTGCAACCATTGTAAATTGTTGTAACAGGAACGCTTATACGCAAATGTTCTTTCACACACTGATGCGTAAAGTTGGATATTACAGTAAGCTGGTCAGAACGGTCGATAAGTTGTTGTGTTTTGTGCAGGTATTTTT
>CAXTPJ010000164.1:0-6754 GCA_964245855.1 uncultured Ferruginibacter sp.
GTTGGAAAAAATTTGCCAATTCTATCAGGGCATTGATGGCATTAAGGTTAAGTAAAAAATATCCTAGCCCAGGCGGTTATGCAGCGTTGCAGTTCAACGCAGCAATAGCACATTCCGCAGGAGTAATTGAAGCCAACAGTGACAACTTTACTGTTGTTTATCCGGGAGGTAATTTCCGTAATCCATGGAATGCTTTGTATGATGGAAGGGATGACCAGGGAGAAAGCCTGCCTTTTGTTAACCTGCTTTCTGGTTTAGGAGATAGCCGTCAAACTGTTTTTGGCAGCAGCACAAATGGTGTGCCTTACGGAAGGGATAGGGCATCCTTCATGAATGCATGGTTTGCTGCTAACTCTACTAGTTATTCAAAAATATTGTCTGCCAATTACAGGCAGGCCACTTCACCGGTTGCAGTAATCCATGCTGCAGCGGTTTTATTTGCTAAAGCAGAAGCAAGAGAATTAAGTTGGACATTTGACTTAAGCGCTGCAGATTATTACAACGCTGCCATCAGGGCTTCTTTTAGCCAATGGGGATTGTCTGATGCATTGGCTACTGCCTATCTTGGTAACCCTGCAGTTGCTTATGATAATTCAGTAAACCGCATTGCAGAACAGCGCTATATTGCATTGTATCCTGATGGATTACAAGGCTGGAGCGAATGGAGAAGGACCGGTGTGCCAACACTTACTCCTGCATTGGATGCAAGTAATGTAAGCAAAGCAATTCCACGCCGTTTTGTATATGGTGTAAATGATTACAATACTAATTCTGCCGCTGTAGCACAGGCTGCCGCAGCTATTCCATTACCGGTACCAACACCGGCCGGTGCAGTTGCAGGTGATACCCAGGATGGAAGGGTATGGTGGGATCAATAATCAAATAACTTTTTCAATCAATAAATTGGATAAAATATGAAATACAAACAATTATTTTCGGCCGTACTGTTTTTTTCTGCAGTAATCTTACTGGCGGTTTCCTGCAAAAAAACGCCGGCTCCTATACCATTGGGCGATGATGGGCAAACCATTGTAAAATTCCTGAATGGTATGCCTGAAGATGGCGAACCGGCTGCATTTAAATTGATCAACCTCGACCTGGTGGCAACCCCACAGGTATTGGAAATGGTTGAATTACGCAGAGATCTGGCCAACAATGCTGATCTTAATACTGCTTTAACTGTAACCGTAAAACAAGACCCGGGTATTGCCAGTACTTATAATTCTGAATTTGTACCGCTGCCGGATGGCTCGTTTACAGTTGAATCACCTGCAACTTTAGTGGGCGAAGATTATACAGTAACTTTTGCACCAGGCGAAATTTCAAAAACCATTACTATTTCTTTAACTAACGCACTGGCTCTTGATTTAAGTCAGCAATATGCATTGGGTTTTACCATTGTTTCAACAACGCCAACTGCTAAAGTAGCTGCTTTGGAAAGTTCTTTTGTAATCCAATTAGGTGTTAAGAATCCTTATGATGGCGTTTACCGTTTGTATGGTGGCTTCAGCAGGTCAGATTTACCAACCTACATAGGTGTTAGTTATTCTCCTGCCGGGTATTATGAACCATACAATTTAATCACCGTTGGTTCAAACAGTGTATTGCCAACAATCAACACTGCGGCTTACGGACCTACCACAAATACCCAAATGATTTATGTAAGCGGAGGTAATTATACCTATTTTACCGGGGTGGCACCTAAGTTAAATATTGATAAAGCTACCAATGCAGTTACCGTTACACAGGGTACAGCAGCGGTTGGTACATCAGTTGCATTTACACAAAATCCCGCCGAACTGGCGGCCAGTAAATATTATCCAAACGGTATTCCTTCTGCAGCCAATACACTGGGTAAAAAAACAATTGTTGCCCACTTCAGATGGACATCAGGAACGCCTGCTATTGACCGTATTACAATGGATACTTTTGTTTACAAGTTTGCAAGATAATTATAGAATATTCTTTATAAAAGGAGGTTGCTATTTAGCAGCCTCTTTTTTGTAGATGGAAGTCTTAAATAAAAAATGCATTTTAATCCATCATCGTAACCTTTGTTTTTATATTTGCACTTAAAATTTATATATGGCTAATCAACCGGAACAACCGAATCAATTAAACATCGAAATATCAGAAGAAGTATCAGAAGGTGAATATGCCAACCTGGCCATTATTACACATAGCCATGCAGAATTTGTAATTGATTTTGTAAACGTAATGCCAGGTACACCAAAGAGCAAAGTAAAAAGCCGTATCATTCTTACTCCCTTTCACGCCAAACGTTTTATGAAAGCGATGATTGACAATGTAAAGAAATTTGAAGCAGCCAACGGCACCATCCAGGATATGGAGCAGGTGGAAATGCCATTCACTTTTGGCGGCCCTGCTGCACAAGCATAAATTTTATAATAACCCTTCGTCGGAAAAACTGTAATAGCCTTGTTCACTTACAATCAGGTGATCTATCACCCGGATGTCGAGATAGCTGGCTGCGTTTTTAATTTTATTGGTTATCTCCTGGTCGGCCCTGCTTGGTTTCAGGCTGCCGGAGGGATGGTTGTGGCATAAAACAATAGAAGTGGCGCCTGCTTCCAACGCTTTCTTTAATATTATCCGTGGATCAGCAACGGTTCCGGTAATACCACCCTTACTGATGATTTCAAAATGGTTTACCTTATTTGACTGGTTAAGGTACATTACCCCAAAAACTTCGTATTCAAAGTCTTTGATGATTGCCCGGATATATTGTGCAATATCATTGCTTGTTTTGATTACTTTTTTTTCCAGGTGATTGGCTGCGTGCCTGCGCCTGCCCAGTTCCAGCGCTGCTGCAATGGCAATGGCTTTTGCCTCACCAATACCTTTTATTCTTTGAAAACTGGTGATAGAAAGTTTGCCCAGTTCATTCAGGTTATTGTCTCCTAGACTTAATATTTCTTTTGCCAGTTGAACAGCGGATTTTTCTTTATGTCCATTAAGGATCAGGATGGCCAGTAGTTCAGAATCGCTCAGTGTTGCGGCACCTTTTTTTAATAACCTTGCTCTTGGCTGGTCATCTATTGCCCAGTTTTTTATTGCTGTTGGTGAATTGGTAAATTTTTTCATTAAAGAAATGTTTACATCGCTATTTAAATGATAGTTTTGCAGCAATTTATTCTTTATACCACTTTTTCCCATGACAAATTCCCATAATGCAAAGTTGTTTTCCGGTACCGGTTCTCAATATCTTGCCGAAGCAATTGCAAAAAAATTTGGAGAGCCTTTAGGCAAAGTAAATATCCAGCGCTTCAGCGACGGGGAAATAGGGGTGGAGTTCCAGGAAAGTATCCGTGGCCAGTTTGTGTTCCTGATTCAAAGTACATTTTCTCCTACGGATAATTTAATGGAATTGTTGCTGATGATTGATGCTGCCAAAAGAGCATCTGCTTATAAAGTAATTGCTGTGATACCATATTATGGTTATGCCAGGCAAGACAGGAAAGACCGTCCCCGGGTAGCCATTGGTTCCAAACTCGTAGCCAATATGCTTACTGCCGGAGGTGCAGACCGGGTAGTAACCATGGATTTACATGCACCACAAATACAGGGGTATTTTGATATACCGGTGGATCACCTTGATTCTTCTGCCATTTTTATACCTTATATAGAAAGTTTAAACCTCGAGAACCTCACTTTTGCCGCACCGGATGTAGGAAGCGCCAACCGCATCAGGGAAATAGCTACCTACTTTGAATGTGAAATGGTGATATGTGATAAACACCGTAAAAGGGCAAATGAAATAGCCAGCATGGTTTTGATTGGTGATGTTGCCAACCGGGATGTGGTATTGATTGATGATATCTGCGATACGGGTGGTACATTGGCGAAAAGTGCTGCGCTGATAAAAGAAAAAGGGGCCCGCAGTGTAAGGGCTTTTTGTACTCACCCGGTTTTAAGCGGCAAAGCCTACGAAAATATCCAGAACAGCGTATTGGAAGAATTGGTAGTGTGTGACACGATCCCGGTAAAACCACTGAGTGATAAGATCAGGGTAGTTTCAACTGCCGAACTGTTCGCCATCGCAATCCGCAATGCATTGGAAAACAGGAGTATCAACAGTTTGTTTTTGCGTAGCAGGATGCAGAATAAGAAGTAATATTGAGAAAAATAATTGGAGAGATGCAAAACTCGTAACTCAAAACTCATGATTTTCCCTTACCTTCGCACCTCAAAAAAATTAACAAATGAAATCAATTACAATCGAAGGACAACTCCGGACCGAATTTGGCAAAACAGCCACCCGCCAACTTCGCCTTGAGGAAAAAGTGCCAGCTGTAATTTACGGAGGTGCTAAAGAAGTAAATTTTGCCGCTCCAGCAGCCGCTTTTAAAAACATTGTTTACACACCAGAATTTATGGTTGTGGAAGCGTTGGTAGATGGCCAATCTTATAAATGCGTATTGAAAGACCTGCAGTTTGACAAGGTAAGTGATTCACTGATCCATGTTGACTTCCTAGAATTAGTAGAAGACAAAAAAGTAACGGTTACTTTACCAATTAAATTTGTAGGTTCACCTGCCGGTGTTAAAGCGGGTGGTAAACTGGTCACCAAAATCAAAAGCTTGAAAGTAAAAGCTTTACCTAAATTTTTGCGTGAAAACATCGAGTTAGATCTTTCTAACTTAGAGTTGAACGAAAACATCAGGGTACAGGATGTAAATGCGCCGGATATGGAAATCATGAACTCTCCACGTATTCCGATCGCTTCTATCACCATGACCCGTCAGTTGAAACAGGAAGAAGCTGCTGCTGCTCCAAAAGCTGGTGCTGCTAAAGCCGCTCCTGCTGCTAAAGCTGCTGCTCCTGCTGCCGCTGCAAAAAAATAAGTATCAGATAATTGATAATATCAATGCCCCGTTTTACGGGGCATTTTTTATTAATACAAACGGCGAAGGATAACTATAAAGTTTAATTACCTTTGCGCACTTAAATTTATATTATGGGAATGGACAGGAATACGGTGATTGGTTTTGTGCTGATCGGATTGTTGATGATGGGGATGTTTTATTTTAATAGCCAGGGCAGTAAAGCTTACCAGGCAGAACAAAAAAGAATAGCTGATTCAATTGCTGCTACCAAACCAAAAGTTGATCCGGCAACCCTTGCAAAAGACTCTGTAAATGCTGAAAACTTGCGCAAATTACAGGAAGCAGGTAATTTTCAAAATGATTCTAGCCTGCAGGAAAAAACTGTTACGCTTGAAAACGAATTGTTGAAAATAACCTTTACCAATAAAGGTGGCCAACCTCAAAAAGTAGAATTAAAAGAATATAAAACTTTTAATGGCCATCCTGTAATATTACAGGATGGTGGATCTAACAAATTAACTTATAAAATTAATGCAGGGAAAAGGGCACCTCAAACAAGCGATCTTACTTTTGCCGAAGCTGTTAAAACCACCGCTCCTGATAAAAGCCAGGTAATACAATTTATTTTAAAAGATACTACCGGTGATGAGATTATTCATCAATACACATTGCACCCCAACAATTACCTTGTTGATTTTGCCATTATTTTGAATGGAGTTGATAAACTGGTTACTCAAAATTCTTTGTCATTGCTTTGGCAGTCACAAACCCCTGCGGTTGAAAAAGATATTCATTATGAACAGGCGCAGTCGCATATTTGTTTTGTAAAAGATGATAAGTTTGATTTTGAAATGACCGGCAAAGGAAGCAATCTTATGCTTGATAAAGCAGTAGATTGGCTGGCAGTAAAGCAGCAGTTTTTTGTTTCGGCGTTGATTAATAAAGAGAAATTTAAAAATGCTGATATTGTATGGACTGTTCCTGATACGTCTAAACATATCATAGCGCAAACGACTGCCAACTTCAATGTAAATATTGCTGCTGCAAATAACAGGGCAACCATTCCATTGCAGTTGTATTATGGGCCGAGTGATTATCATGTATTAAAGGCATACAATAACCACCTGGAGAATATAGTTCCTTACGGTAGCGGCATCTTTGCTTTTGTAAAATACATCAACCGCCATTTCCTGTTGCCGGTATTCGATTTTTTAAGATCGAATGTAGCCAGCATGGGTATCGTAATTTTATTGCTGACATTGTTTATCCGTTTGCTTACATCGCCTATACTTTATAAAAGTTATTTAAGCGGTGCAAAAATGAAATTGCTGAAACCGGAAGTGGATGCATTAAAAGAAAAATTTACTGACAAAAATGGTTCACTCGATCAGCAGGCTTTCAGCATGGAGCAAATGAAACTATGGAAAGCAGCGGGTGTAAGCCCGTTGGGAGGATGTTTGCCGGCATTGCTGCAGATACCGATCTTTATGTCGCTGTATTATTTCTTCCAGAGTAATATTTCATTAAGGGGGCAAAGCTTTTTATGGGCGAAAGACCTGGCTGCGTATGATTCCATTTATAACCTGCCTTTTAATATTCCTTTTTATGGCGATCACGTCAGCCTGTTTACACTAACGGCAACGCTTACCAGCTTATTGATCTCTATCTATAGCATGAGTAACATGCAGGATAATTCTAATCCTGTAATGAAATACATGCCGTACATTTTCCCGGTTTTGTTATTGGGTGTTTTCAATAACCTGCCTGCAGCATTAACCTGGTATTACACTATTTCAAACAGCATTACCCTCATCCTTCAGATCATCATCCAGAAGTACATTATCAACCATGAAAAGATACTGGCACAAATGGCAGAGAACCGCAAAAAGCCGTTAAAGCAAAGCAAA
>CAXTPJ010000165.1:0-6714 GCA_964245855.1 uncultured Ferruginibacter sp.
GATTTTGCCTATCGTGTCAACATGGGCTGGTGGATATTTATACTGGCCGCAACGATGGCATTACTGGTAACGCTGGTGTCCGTAAGCTTCCAGGCAATTAAAGCAGCCATGGCCAATCCGGTGAAGAGTTTGCGGACGGAATAGGACGCCCCCTCCGCCCCCTGAAGGGGGAACCAAGGCAAGCGTATGGTGGTTATAATTGATGACAAGTTAACTAGTGAAAAGTGATTAGTGAAAAGTGATTAGTGAAAAGTGAATGGTCAGTAAGAAAAGCATTTACCTGGTAAGCATTGAGCAGATAGTTAAAAATGAAGCTAAAATTTATAATTTGTAAAATGCCATTGCATTAAATTCTCACCAGTTACCGGGTTAGCCGCCTCTTTTACTTTGGTGATGCCGAAGGCAGCATAGAAAAAATGCGAAGCAGATTTTTTCTAAAAAGTAAAAGCAGCGGCGTTCCGGTTACGCAGCCTGCCGGCTGGGGAGGCAAAAGTAATGATCCGAAAAGCAGCAATAAGAAAAAGCGGGTATAAAAATTCTAAAAAAAAATCACAAACCAATGATAAAAAACTATTTCAAACTCGCCTGGCGAAACCTCCAAAAACACAAAGGCTTCTCCGTAATCAACATCATTGGCCTGTCCAGCGCCATCACTTTTGTGTTACTGATCGGTACTTACATATACAGCGAAGCAAACGTAAACGCTGACCTGAAAAACAATGACCGCATTTACATGGTGCAAAGCAAATGGAAAGATCCTAATATGGGCTACGACTTTGCTACACTGGCACCTTTATCCAAAGCATTGAAAGAAAATTATCCTGGCCTTGTGGAAGATTATTATCACCATGATGGCATTACGTCTATCGTTTCAAAAGGCGATAAAAAATTCAGCGAAGGACTGCAGGTTGGCGATGCCAGTATGCTTGATATGTTTGGTTTCCCCTTGTTGTATGGCGATGCAAAAACAGCATTGAATAAGCCCAATGCACTGGCGCTGACTGAAGCCATGGCGAAGAAGTATTTTGGCAAAAGTGATGTACTCGGACAAACGCTTACCATTAACTCTTTCTCCGGCGGCAAGCAGGATTTTGAAATCACAGCCGTTTTCAAAGACCCGCCAATGAATACGGTTACCAATTGGGGTAATGGTATCAACAAAGGGGAAAACCAGTTCTTTCTTCCCGAAACCAGCCTGCGTTTTTTTAACAGGGAAGCCGGGTTTAATGCCTGGCAAAATGCGTTCATCATCAGTTATGTCCAGCTTAAAGCAGGTGTTGATCCTGCTGCCTTGCAGCAACCCGTTAATCAGTTGTTGAGTACGAATGTGGCGCCGGATGTACGAAAGAACTTGTCCATTTACTTTACACCGGTTAAAGATTATTACCTGCAGTCGAATAATGGCATGGCTTACAGGATGATCTATACGCTCGGTTTTGTGGCGTTATTTATTTTGTTGATGGCAGTCATCAATTTTGTAAATATTTCTGTAGGTAGCTCCGTTTCAAGGTTAAGGGAAATTGGTGTTAGAAAAGTAATGGGCAGTACCAAAGGCCAACTCATCGCACAATTTTTATTTGAGTCGGTTTTGCTGGTAGCCTTTGCCGTTATATTGGCATTAATAGGCTATGTTTTGGCAAAGCCTTTTTTTAGTGATATGCTGGGCAAGCAACTCCCATCGCTTTTTGCATTTCCTTTATACTTTATCTGTCTTCCGCTACTCATTGTCGCATTCGTTGGTGTGTTGGCAGGTATCTATCCGGCATTTCTATTGTCCCGTCAAAAATCAGTAGAATCGTTAAAAGGAAAACTAGAAACAGTAAAAGAAAAGATCGTCTTCCGTCATTCATTGATTGGGTTGCAATTTGTAACGGCAATCATTGTTTTTGTTGCAGCTATTACCATCAACCGGCAGGTAAATTTTTTCTTTGGAAAAGACCTGGGTTATCAAAAAGATAAAGTGATCACAGCCAAAGTTCCCCGTGACTGGACTCCGCAAGGCGTGCAGCACATGGCTACCATCCGAAATGAATTTGCATCGCTGCCGGAAGTGGAAGCCGCTTCTTTTTCTTTCGAGATACCAGATGGCGCCAGTTCCAGTATGAACAATATTTTATACAAAGCTTCACAGGATTCATCACAGGGTATCAATGCTGAATCATTGTTTACCGATGAGCGCTACATTGAAACATATAAAATACCATTGGTGGCCGGCAAGTTTTTTAATGCAACCGGCGGCTTGCCAGATTCAGCAGCAGTAGTAATTAATGAATCTGCTGTGAAAGGATTGGGTTGGCAAAATGCTGATAAGGCCATTGGCCAACAGGTGAAGTTCCAGGGCAATGCCAACACTTACACGGTTGGTGGCGTAGTGAAAGATTTTCATTTCGGGCCTTTGCAGGAAGCCATTCGGCCCATGTATTTTGTGCATGAATCGGTGGTGCCATTGTTCCGCTATATGTCTTTCAAATTGAAGCCGGGAAATACAACGGCGGCGCTTGCTGCTATTCAAAAAAAGTGGTCGGCTATTTTACCGGATGCACCTTTTGCGTATGTTTTTATGGATGATACCCTGGCAAAATTATACAGCATGGAAGTGCAGATGCGAAAGGCATCCAGTGCTGCTACGGTAATTGCATTACTGATCGTATTACTGGGCGTATTGGGCATAGTAACGCAAAGCATCAGCAAGCGGGCAAAGGAAGTTGGCATAAGAAAAGTATTGGGAGCATCGGTACCGCAGGTAATTGTTTTGTTTGCAAAAGAATTTTCCCTGATACTGCTCATTGCCAATTTTGTTGCCTGGCCGCTGGGTTATATGTTGTTGCAAAAATGGCTGGACAATTACGCTTACCGCATTGATTTAACCCTATTGCCTTTCCTTTCGGTTGGATTGATATTGCTGGCCCTGGTGGCATTGTTGATTGCAGTCAAAACAATGCGTACAGCATTAATGAACCCGGTAAAAAGCCTGCGGACTGAATAAGGTTTAAGGATCATAAAAAGATAGTTGCCGGCATAACAATAAACCCAATCTTACCCGTTATTGGATAAGTGGCCTCTTTTAGGTTGGTGGCGCCAGAGGCGGAATTCAAAAAATGCGAAGCAAATTTTTTGAAAAAACTAAAAGTAGCCTCTTTCCGATAACGCAGCCGGCAGGTTGCGGAGGCAAAAACATTAAGTTAGATACGCAAAGTGTAAAATGTGAGTTTTAATGATTTAAAAGCGGTTTGATACACTAAGGAACAGGGCTGAGTGAGTCGGCTACTGTCCGCTATCAAACAAAAAGTGTCCGTTTTCGGACACTTTTTTTATACCCTCCATTGTAAACCCCTTGCCAGTAAAGGATTTGGCAAATGGCATGGTGGTTGAAAAGGCAAATGCAGCCAATTTTTCGAAAGGGATTTAAAGTATAGCACCATTTAGTAATTTTCGTTTTTGAAAATTAAAACCAACAAAAAAGATGATACAATTAAAGAACGTTTTTAAGTGGGTGAACACAGGGGCCAACCGCACTTTTCTTTTAAAGGATATTAACCTGGAGATTAAAGAAGGTGAGTTTGTTTCCATCATGGGACCTTCCGGTTCGGGCAAATCTACCTTGCTGAATGTGATTGGTATGCTGGATGGATTTGATGAAGGCGAGTACAACTTCTTTCATGAAAGTGTACACAAGTTGAAAGAAAAACAACGTTCTCAACTGTACAAAGAATACATCGGCTTTGTGTTCCAGGCGTATCATTTGATTGATGAACTCACCGTGTATGAAAACATTGAAACTCCCTTGCTGTACAAAGATGTAAAATCTTCTGAAAGAAAAGCAATGGTTGCCGACATTCTTGACCGCTTTAATATTGTTGGTAAGAAGGATTTGTTTCCAACACAATTAAGCGGCGGGCAACAGCAACTGGTTGGCATTGCCAGGGCATTGATTGGTAAGCCAAAATTATTGCTGGCAGATGAACCAACGGGCAACCTCAACTCCAAACAGGGCGAAGAGATCATGGAAATTTTTAAACAGTTGAATGAAGAAGATGGCGTAACCATTATACAGGTAACGCACTCAGAAAAGAATGCTGCCTACGGTAAGCGCATCATTAATTTGCTGGATGCACGGATTGAGACCCCCTCCGCCCCCTGAAGGGGGAACTAAAGCGAGCGTATGAGTTTTGTCAAGTAGTGCTGAGTAGCAATGCCTTTACTGTTGAAAAAAAATCTGTGGAAAATGCTGCCATGAAAAACTGAAGATGAACGGAGCGTCGCCAATGCCGATGCCATGAAATACCAATGCCGGAAAAAAACTATTATTAACAATCCATAACTGAAAAAAGGTTTGTGATTATTTATTGACCATTCACCATTGACGAACAGAATTATATGAAACGGACATATTTATTGATCGCATTATTAGTAGCGGCAGCCATTGTAGCGAAAGGTCAGGGTACGGTGTTAACGCTGAAAGACTGTATTGACAGTGCTTTGAGGAATAATATTGATGTGAAGAAAAGTGAAGTGCTGATGAAAAATGCAGGTCTCAATTACCAGCAGGCAAAGTACAACCGGTTGCCCAATGTGCAGTCATCGTTTCAATATGGCGTTAACAATGGCCGCAGTATTGATCCGTTTACGAATGGTTATATCAACCAGCAATTAAAGTTTAGTAATGCAGATGCACAGGCAAGCATTCCGTTGTTCAACGGGTTCCAGTTAAAGAATAGCATCAAACAAAATGAACTGGCTTTTGCCGGCGCCACCATGGAATGGCAGCAACAAAAAGATGAACTAACGTTGCAGGTTATCCTCGCTTATTTACAGGTGCTGAATGATTATGATGCCATTGCGTTAGCGAGGCAGCAGGCTGCGGTAAGCAAGCAACAGGTTGACCGCCTAAAAATTGTTACTGATGAAGGCGCTACGCCTCCGGGTAATTTTACAGATCTGAAGGGGCAATATGCCGGTGACCAGTTATCCATTGTAAACACTGAAAATAGTTACGCTGCAAGTGTGCTGGCCTTAACGCAACTGATGAATATTCCTTACAACGATCAATTGCAATTTGATAAGACCGGCATACAGGAAGCGGTGCAGCCGTTTGAAATTTCTCCCAATGATATTTATGCTTTGTCGCTGCAAAAACTGGCAACGGTAAAAGCAAGTGAGTTGCGCATCAATAGCAGCTCGGCGGCTGTAAAGACTGCTGCTGCTGCATTGTATCCAAGGGTGTCATTGTTTGGCGGTGCCAGCACCAATTATTCCAGTGCGGCGCAATTGAGCAGTTTGGTGAGTTCGGCCTATTTGCCAACCGATCAGTATGTGGTAGTAAATGGCAGCAATGTACCGGTGTTTTCCAAGCAGGACAATTACCTCAATACGCCAATTGGTTATGGCAGCCAGGTAAAAAATAACATCTCTACTTTCTTTGGCGTGAGCATGACCATTCCTATTTTCAACAACCTGAAAGCAAGAACGGCGATCAGGCTGGCGAAGAATGATGAGGCCACCAGTAAGTTGGTTGCGGCAGGTATCAAGCAGGATCTTCGCCAGGGTATAGAGCGTGGCGTAGTAAACATCAACGCCGTGTACAAACGTTACCAGGCGCTGCAGCAACAGGCCGATGCCTACAATGAATCGTTCCGCATCGCCTCTGTCCGCTTTGAAAACGGGGTAATTAACTCACCGGAATATTTGATTGCAAAAAATAACATTGACCGCACCAATGCCAACATCATCATTGCGAAATATGAATACTTGCTAAGGAAGAAGATCCTTGATTTTTACATGGGCAATTAAGGTGGTGAATGGTCAATAGAGAATCGTCAATGGGGAGTATTCTTTTAAGTGAGTTTTATATAAAACGGGGAGTGAGCAAATAAAAAATACATGGATTTTTCTCTTGGCGTCTTCTGTATTTTTTTGCGTCTTTGCGTGACTGAATGCATTGATTCAAGGTAGGGCGTAAAAGATTTTGTTACGGGCAATAGTTCTTTCCTCAATATTGTTGCGTCGCACACTTGTACCACATACCATTATACAGCTTTTCAAAAAAAATTATCCTGCGATAGAAAGCATCATCATTGACCATTCACGATTCACTATTCACCATTTCAAACTCATACACATGCTTGTTCGCATCGCCGGTAATGTCTTTGCAATTACAATTGCCACCCCATTCTTTTGAGCCATCCGTAAAATATTCGCATTTCCATATCGGCACTTCATGTTTTATTTTGTCGATGATAAAACGGTTGGCGGCATACGCTTCACTGCGGTGAGCAGAAGCAGTGATCACTACCACGGCAGTTTCAGAAACCGTAACTTTACCGGTGCGGTGAACAGCCAAAGCGATATTTAATTGAAACCGTTCTAAAGCTGCAGCAATAATTTCAGCGATCATTTTATTGGCCATTGATTCCTGTGCTTCATACTCCAGGTAAGCCACTTCTTTCCCATGACTGTTATCCCTTGTCTCGCCACTGAACAATACTACAGCGCCGGCCTTTGGATGGTGTGCCGATGCCAGCAAGCCAACAATATCAATATCAGTAATAGAAAGGTGAATATAATTATCCGCCGCTGCTGGGAGGGATAATGTGGATGTTGTCATTGGGATGTAATTGAAATTGGTCGTCAACAAAAGTATTGTTCACCGCAAACCGGCAACCTGATAAAGTAAGTGCTGCTGCAGGATTTCGGTCAATCATAACCTGGCGTAAT
>CAXTPJ010000166.1:0-6712 GCA_964245855.1 uncultured Ferruginibacter sp.
TTGTTGATTCAGTTCGAATAAATAATCAACTACTGATTCACCGGTTTCATTTTTCAATTCCATCGTCCTGGCCATTTGCCTGAATTGCTCTTCCAGTCCCGGTGCATTAAAACGCATACCATACGGCAGGTTGACTGCATTGGCCAGGCCATGGTGTGTATCCAGCAATGAAGACAATGGATGCGCCAGGGAATGCACCACGCCCAAACCTTTTTGAAAAGCCACGGCGCCCATCAGCGATGCGATCATCATTTTACTCCTGCTTTCCAAACTTGGCGTATTGGCAGCATCAACGATCGATTCATTGATGAGGCGAATGCCCTGCAGTGCAATGCCTTCTGCCATGGGATGAAAACCCTTTGCTATAAAGGCTTCCATGTTGTGTGTTAATGCATCCATGCCAGTTGCGGCGGTTACAAAAGCAGGCAGTTCCATCGTAAGCACCGGATCAGCAAATACAATTTTGGCCAATAATTTGGGGGCGAATAAAATGCGTTTGCGGTGCGTATCATCTTCTGAAATAATAGCGCTCCTGCCTACTTCGCTGCCGGTGCCGCTGGTGGTTGGAACAGTAATGAAATAAGGAACGGGTTCTGTTACATATTGATCGCCGCCAATTAAATCGTCGTAATCAAACAGGTCACGGTGATGGTTGATCCGCAATGCAATGGCCCTTGCCACATCCATGGCAGCGCCGCCACCAATGCCGATGATGCAATCCCGGGCGATATTTTTAAATACATCGCCACCTTTCAGCACATCGCTTTTCACCGGGTTTTTATGGATGTCTGAAAACACTTCTACCGAAATGGAATTGGCAGCAAGATCCTTTTTGATGGCTGCAAAAAAATCCAGGCCACTTACTACCGGATCTGTTACCAGCAATGGCTTGCTTAATCCATTCGCTTTTAAATGTGCAGGCAATTCTTTAACAGCGCCAGCCCCAAAACGGATCACTGTTGGAAAATTATATTGCCTGATGGTATTGAAGTCGGTCATATTTGTAGGATTAATAAAATATAACAATTTTATTTTTGTAACCAGCATTTGGAATATCGTTTAACATCGTTGCGTCGCACTCTTGTACTTTATAACATTGAGCAACTTTCCTTGCTTCCAATACTGTAGGAAACGTAATTTTCTCCATCACAGCAGTTCTTTTTATTGAAGGCAAAGTTAATTCATTTCAAATTGCCCTATGGATTACACAAATTATCAATTGGTGAAATGCTTTTACCGGTACAAACTTGTATTGATAACACTATTTGCATCAGAATACTGAAGATGCCATCATAATCAATAGTACAAGAGTGCGACGCAACGATGCTGCCATGAAAATATTTGCCGGGAACAACATTATGTTGCGGACAATAAGATAGCTGCTGAAAAGAACGCCAGGCATTCCAACATATAAAAAAGATTTATCTTCGCCCAGAAATCAATATACCGGCTGACTGCATGAAAAAAAATTTATCCCGCTTTATTATCATACTGCTCTGCCTGTGCATTTACAGCCAGTTGGTCAGGGCGCAACTTCGCAATACTTATCGCTTTTACAATACATTGTCTACCACGGAACCTTCCTGTGCGCAGGACCTGGTGCCAACAAGGGGATTGAATGTGCAATGCCAGTCCTCTACAGCGGCCAGTTCCGGGCGGTTTCTTGCAGATACGCTTACTTCGGGCATCAGCCGCGTGGTGTACCACAATAACCTGAACTGGGGATTGAAATACCTGAATACCGACGGTATTATCGGATCTACTTATACGGTACAGATATACCTGAAAGTAACCAACTTTAACCGGTATTACACCAGGGTGATCGATTTTTCGAACGGTGTGCAGGACAATGGCATTTACTTTACCAATTACAACACGCCGGCACCAACCCGTAACCGCTGCCTTAATTTTTACCCCAATGGCAACTTTGGCATTTGTCCTTTTTTTAACGATACCACTTATTACCTGCTGACGATCACCAGGAACAATGCTACCAGGAAAATTGACATTTATGTAAACGACCAGTTGTTTACTTCTTACAACGACCTCAGTAATTTTTATATCAGTACTGCCAACAAACCCGTACATATTTTCAGGGACGACCCGGTTGGTTTTGCGTGTGAAGATGGAGAGGCCAATTTTGCTTACCTGTCTTTTGCTGATTATTATTCTACGCAGGCTGATGTTTCGCAGATTTACAGCAGCATCGATTCCATTTCCAACACCGCTGATTTTTTAGTAACGCCGGTACCGGCCTGCGCCGGCAGTAATGTAACGGTAACTTATAATGGCAACATACCGACTAACAACAGCGGCTATATTTTTAACTGGAACTGGGATGGCGGCACTGTGGTTTCCGGCAGCGGCCGTGGGCCATACAGCATTAACTGGAATACAGCAGGCAATAAAAACATTACGCTGGACATAACCGGCGGCGGTTGTGCCACTACCATAAGCAACAATAAAATAGTGGCGGTGAGTATTGCAGCCGGTTCAAGAAAAGATACTACTATCTGCAATGGAACATCTTACCAGGGGCATACCGCATCGGGTACTTATACAACGGCTATTGCAACCACTACCGGGTGCGACAGCATTGTTACTTTAAACCTTACTGTGTTGCCCCCTGCAACAGTCATTGTTGATACAACCATTTGCTTTGGCGGTTCTTTTGAAGGGCATGCCAGCAGCGGAACGTATGTGCAAACACTGTCCAGTTTTACGGGTTGCGACAGTACGAGGACAGTGAAACTTACCATCAGATCGGCGGCTGTTTCATCCGTAGATACGACGGTTTGTTTCGGCAGTTCTTTTGAAGGCCACTTAACTTCCGGTACTTACATACAACATATTACCAACGCAGCAGGATGCGATAGTACAAGGACGACGAGGCTAACTATTTTGCCTGCAAACAATGTGGTTGTTGATACCAGCATTTGCAATGGCGCTGCTTTTGAAGGACATAGTGCTTCCGGTACTTATGTGCAGCGCCTGGTTGGTTATAATGAATGTGATAGTACAAGAACTGTACGTTTAACAGTACTGCCGGTAATCAATACCATTATTGACACCAGCGTATGTAATGGCGCTTTATTTGAAGGGTATGCTGCTTCCGGAACCTATGTGCAGCGGCTTACCAGCTTTAAAGGTTGCGACAGCACAAGAACGGTTCGCCTGACAGTATTGCCGGCGATCGCTACCATTGTGGATACAACTATTTGTAATGGCACTTCCTACAACGGGCAAACTACTTCCGGTACTTATGTGCAGCGCCTTACCGGTTTTAAAGGTTGCGATAGTACGGTCACTACCCGCTTAATAGTTTTGCCGCCCGCAGTTTCCCTTATTGATACCACGATTTGTGCGGGGCAGGTATTCGAAGGCTTTACTGCCCCCGGAAATTACACCCTTCATTTAAGCAGCAGCCGTGGCTGCGATAGTACCAGGACGATACAGCTTCATCAATCGCTGCTCATTGTTACCCATACCGATACAACCCTGTGTGCTGGCGGTAATTTTATGGGGATTGATTACACCACCATATTCGAACAGCAGCTTAAAAATGCAGCCGGTTGTGACAGTTTCAGTTATACGCACATTACCGTGTTGCCACCCGCTGCTTCATTTATTGACACCACCATTTGCGCAGGCGCTTCCTTTGAAGGATATGCTACCAACGGTACTTTTACCAGGCACTTTACCAATTACAGGGGCTGCGATAGTACCAGGACTGTGAGCATGACTTTAACTGCCACTGCCCTTACGCCCAACCTGGGAACGAGGACCAGCTTTTGTTCCGGTGATTCAATCGTCTTATCTCCCGGAAATTTTGATCATTATTTATGGCAGGATGGATCTACACGAAAAACCTTTACGGTTAAACAAGGTGGATTTTACAGCGTAGTAGTAAGCGATAACTGCAGCAGTACCAGGGCTGATATCCAAATAGCAGAAACGGGTTGCAGTGCATTTTTCCCGTCTGCATTTTCGCCCGCAAACCCAACAAGAAATAACATTTTCAGGATATCGCCGGGCAATGTTTTCTATCAATACCATTTGGTTATTTATAACCGTTACGGAGAAAAAGTATTTGAAAGTACCGCTGCAGATAAAGGATGGAATGGAAAGATCAAAGGCGTAAACGCATCGCCCGGTGCGTATGTGTGGTATTGTGAATACAGAAAATCAAGCGCCCATCCTCAACTGGTGCAGAAGGGGACTGTATTGTTGCTTCGATGATTTTTTAATCCCCTTATCATATTTACCCGGTTTCGGTCCCCTGCCGAAAATACATAAACTGAAACACTTTTCCAGTTTACTCACTGATCACTTTCAGATCATGCCACCCCGTTTTGGGCTGAAATCAACCTAATCTTAAAGTAGTAAATCAAATACTAAATAAAATACGGCAACTACTTTACAGATGCGTTGAAAACTGCAAAAAATCACCTGGTTATCAACTTTAACGCATAAAAAAGAAAATCAATATCAGCTTCTTGGTGTATCATGCACTGTTATTTTCTTAAAAATACTGCTACAGGTTTTCATTAAAAAATCAGCATACCAAAAGAAGTTGTTATCATGAAACGTTCACTTTTACCCAAATTTTCCTGCTTTGCCGCCACGTTATTTCTTTTGCTCCTGCAATTACCAGGTGCAGCACAAACAGGCAATGCATTGCTATTCAACAAAGCATTGAAGCAATACATTTCCGTTCCGCATAGTGCCAGTATCAACCTGGGTTCAACCTTTACCATTGAAGCCAATGTGTACTACAACGGTTCTAACGTTACCATTGTTGATAAAGGCGATTATGATTTTCTTGTTGCGTTGAACCCAAACAACGGGCAGAATAAAATTGGCGTGTATCAAAGGAGCAACGGCACCTGGTATTATTCCACTGGAGCGGTAACGCAAAATGAAAACAGCCATGTAGCGGTCGTTTACAGCAATGGGACTGTTTATTTTTATATCAACGGGGAAAATGCCGGCATTTTAAGCAATACTTTTTTCCCTGCACAGGATAACCAGCCGATGAATATTGGCAGGCAGCAGCCAACGGGCTGCCAATGTAACCACTTTAGTGGTGTGATGGACGAACTTCGGATATGGAATGTTGTGAGAACGCAGGCAGAGATACAGGCTAATATGCATGGAGAAGTGCCGGCCAACTCTCCCGGGTTGGGAGCGTATTACAAGTTCAACGAAGGGTCGGGCACTGCTGTTAGTGATGCCACTGGAAATGGAAACAACGGTCAAATGCAGGGCGCATTGCAGTGGGTAGCAACATCAAAAAATTATCCGGCATATTACGGGCCCGGCACGTGGACTTATGCAGTTCCGGCTGGGGTGGGTTTTCTTAAATACCAGGCCTGGGGCGCAGGGTCAAGTGGCTCGGCCGATTGTAATGGTTTTTCGGGCGGGGGTGGCGCTTATGCTCAAAGTAAGGTTGTACCGGTTACAAGCGGACAGCAAATTTATCTTTACCCCGGCGCAGCCACATCTGCCGGTGGAGCTGAAGGCATTGAATCCATCGTTTCAAAAGGTAACAATGACTACAGACTGGTGGCGGCCGGAGGAAAGGTAAGATATGGCGGCGCTGCCAGCACTACGGGCACTTCGCCTGATCTTGATTTTTCTTTTAAAGGTGGTGATGCAGGAAATAATATTACCTATAACAATTCCAATCTTGGATATGCTAATTTTACTACTTATGGTGGCGCCGGTGCTTCCGCTAGCCCTAATGGGCCGGGTGCAAATGGCGCAAATGCAACTACCAGTACGTATGGTTCATCAGGAGGTTTCGGCAATGGAGACATTAGTGGCAACGGAGGAATAGGTGCATCGAGCAACAACTGTGATCAGTCACTTTTTGCAAGTGCTGCTCAAAATGGCACCAAGGTAGGTGGTGGTGGAGGCGCTCCCTGGAATTCAACAGGAAATGGAACCGGTGGATTAATAATAGTAAACCCCTGCCCTACCAGCGGCAGCATTGCCAGCCATACGGTACCCTTTCCTGCTGAGTTAGCAGCAGATACCATTAAAAGCACCGAACTGGATGGGTATGGCTCAACAAACAATTACACCTGGCAATACAGTACCAATGGCAGTAGCTGGACAACCGCCCCGGGCAACGTTACCACGGCTTATTACCCTTTGCCTGCACCCAATAATCCGCCCAATATTGCTTATTACCGGAGGTTTACCATGAGCGGTTGTGCCACTGCCAGCAATGTAGCCACCATTACCACTTTCAGTGCAGCCAATGGCCTGCTGAAAGGCACCATCAATGGCAGGGTGACGAGTGTCAATGGTACCGGCGTAGCGGATATTACCATCACCGCAAAAAAGACGGTGAGCTTGTTAGGAAGCCCGGTCACCAAGACCTATACCACCATTACGAACCCTTCAGGAAACTATTCCCTGCAAAATCTTTTTTATGGCGAGCCAAGTGAAGGCGACACGGCTATCGTTGATTTTATTGTAACACCATCAAGGGGCATTCATGAATTTAACCCGCTGAGGTTGACTGCTTCTATATCCAAAACCAATTTCACAGCTAACAGCATCGATTTTGTTGACAACACTGTTTACAGCATTACCGGTAAAGTAACACAAACCTGTATCGGTTGTGAAGCAGGTTTTACTACCGATGCTCTCGATAGCGTAAGGATCAATGCGGTGAAAACAGCAGGTAATGTTGCAGCAGGAC
>CAXTPJ010000167.1:0-6708 GCA_964245855.1 uncultured Ferruginibacter sp.
GGTAGCCGGTACCGTAAATATTAATGGTGGGGTTACACAGAACTTAACCGGATCAGGAACCTTGAATATAAATGCCCTGGCAACGCTGAATGTTGCTTCAGGCACTACTGTTAGCCTGCAAAAAGCTGTCGGGGTAAATGGTTCCGGCCTTGTTAACTTGAATGGAACACTTATTTGCACTGGTGAAAATTTTATTAATGGCACTGGCACTGTTGTTATGAACAACGGAAGTACACTATCATTACAAAGTGTCAATGGCATCAATACAACTGCTAACGGAAATATTCGTAGCACTATATTCACTTATAATGGAGGTAGTTTTATCTATTCCGGTACTGCAAATCAAATTACGGGTGCAAGGCTGCCGGCGGTATTAAGCACAACCGGCTCATTAACGATTGCTAATACGGGTATTAACCCAACTGACATTGTAACACTTTCGCCTAATAATAAAACAGTTACTACTTTAAACCTGAACAGCGGCCGCTTCTCAGCAGGCAATGGCGGTGAGTTGGTTATACAGGCCGGTACTTTAAACGGCAACGGCGGCAATCAATATTTATCCGGTACCGTTGCAGATAATATCATCCGCTTTAACGGAAATGGCATTATCAATGGCACGCCCGAGCTTTATAATGTACACAGCGGCAACGGCAATACTGACTTTGTAAACAATGCCCGGATCAACAATATTTTCCAGCTTAATTTACTGGGTGCCGTTGTAAATCATTCCCCGAAGTATGCAGTTGGTTCAACATTGATCTATAATAACACCGGTTCTTACAACCGGGATTTTGAATGGGGCAGCAACACACCACTGGCCCCTAGTTATCCGCATCATGTCATCGTCAGGAATGGCACCACCGTTAATTTTACGGCTACAACTCCTGCAAGCATTGGTCTTGGCGGTGATCTGACCATTGGTAACCCTGGTGCAACCGGAGCCGGAACGCTTGATCTTTCTGCTGTGGGTGCTAAAAACCTGTATGTTACCGGTAATCTGAATATCGGTGGCGTTTCAAGTGCCGGCACACTTATAATGTCCAATACTATTGCAGGTGATATTCACCTGACAGGCAACTGGAACCGCAATAGTTTTGGCAGTGTAAATTTTGGCTCAGGCAATGGCAGGGCAATCTTTTTTGAAGGCGCAACAGATGCCACCATTTCAGCAAGCAACGGACAAACATTCCCTTACGTGTATATTAATAAATCTTCCAAAACGACCAAAGTTACTTTGGCCGATAATGTTGCTGTAACAGATGAAATAGCTTTTACCCAGGGAACTACTGATCTGGGTACTAATAATAAATTTATAACCATTATTTCTACAGCAACAAAAACAGGCAGAGTAGGCCAAAGCAGTTTAATCAATACTGATTTTATTTATGGATCTACTGTACAGCAGGGACAATTTATTATGCAGCGGTATATGCCTGCTAAAAGGGCATGGCGGCTGATGGCTGCGCCCATTAAACCCACCGGCGGCCTGCATACTATCAGTGAAGCGTGGCAGGAAAGGGGTAACCCATTGACCGGTCTCGACTACAGTACCGCTGGTGCAACTGCTTCATCTGTTGCGGCAGATTCTATCGCTGCCGGTTTTGCTACGCTGATTACTGGTGGCATTACCGCAAACGGGTTCGACCGCAGTCCTAACAACAGTACCAGTATTAAATATTTCAATGCAGGTTCGTGGCTTGCCCCAACCAATATCAATAACACATCTGTAAACAGTAAAGAAGGATGGATGCTTTTTGTGCGGGGTGACAGGAAAAATTATGGCCAGATTACTAGTCAAAGTAAACTTCCGCTTGAAACAACTTTAAGACCGAGGGGCCAGGTATTCATCGGGCAAAAGACTGTTACTTCTACAGGGCTTACCGTAATTGGCAATCCCTATGCATCTGCAATTGATTTCAATACACTGGTACGTACGGGTAGCGGATGGCCTGCTAACCCAACTTACTATGTATGGGACCCTAACCTGGGCGGATCAACCGGGCAAGGTGCATTTGTAACCCTTACCTGGAATGCCGGTACCAATACTTTTGACCGATCTGCCCCGTTAACAGGCGCCGGCACCAGCACTTTTGATAACCGTTACATTCCATCGGGCGCAGCCATTATGGTTAATTTTCCTGCAGGTGGAACGCTTACGTTTAATGAAACGGATAAAAGCAGTGCCAGTACCACAGTTGCCTTCCGGCCTTCAAAAAACCGGCTGATGACAGTATTGAATTCATTTAACCCGGATAATACAACCTATATTTCCGATGCGGCACTTTCTATCTTTGATAAGGGAAATAATAACGATGCTGATGTAGATGATGTAACAAAGCCAGGTAATTTTATTGAAAATTTTGGATTGTCAAGGAATGACAAAATCCTTTCCGTGGAAAGAATGAAAATCCCTGCCCTTACAGATACTATCTTTTACTTTACAGGAAGATTACAGGCTAAAAAATACCAATTGCAATTTATTATGGATGAGCCTGGCATATCTTCTTCTACAACTGCTTTCCTGGAAGATGTTTACCTCAAAAAGAAAACACCGGTAAACCTTCAGGATACTACCAGGATTGATTTTAATGTTACTGCCGATTCAGCAAGTAAAGCTACCAGTCGTTTCAGGTTAGTGTTCAGGAACGCAACGACTTATACTCATGCTAATGCACAAGTGGTTAACCAGGATATTGTTGTTATCTGGGGTGTAGCGGAAGAATTAAATACAAGGCAATATGTTATTGAAAGGTCAACCAATGGCGTAACATTCCAGGAGGTTGGTGCCGTAAAAGCAACAGGCAATGAAGAGCAGGCAGTTAATTACCGTTGGAACGATGAGGATCCAGCAGCAGGTGAATATTTTTATCGCATACGCAATGTTGCCAATAACGGCGTAATATGCTACAGCAACATAATGAAAGTAATTATTGCCAGAAAAAGCCCTGAAATGTATGTGTTCCCTAACCCGGTTTCTGGAAATACAATCCAGTTACAAATGAATGATAAACCAGTTGGAATGTATACTGTAAATCTAACCAATATCGGGGGACAATCGTTGCTGTCTACATCTCTTAATCACCCGAGCGGAACAGCAACTTATAAAATTCAGCCGGCCACAACAATAACAAGTGGTGTATACAACCTCGAAATATTAACTAATGATAAAAGCATTACCGTACTCAAAGTAGTAGTGCATAGAAAATAATATGTACGCAAAAATATAAAAGGTGTTACTAACCTTTGCCACTCTTAACCAGGTATGTTAAGGGTGGCTTTTTTATTATAAGTTACACTAAGCCGATATCACAAGTAATACATTAGACATATCTTCCAACTCATTAAAATTACGGGACAGTAAAGGATGTTGTGTGATTTTTATTTAGGTTTATCTTTCGCAACGAAAAAATTTAAAGAAGAATTAAAAGCTGTGAGAATTAGTTGAACATTTTGATCTATAGATGAAGCAGCACATAAGGAACTACAGTACAAGAATGCGACGCCAATAAAGTTCAAGAGCATTCCCGAAACTAGTAACAAAATCAAATTAATAACTTAAACAGCTTCTTATTTAACATATAACCTTTTGTTTTCTTCAATTGCTTCAAGCCATCTGTCGATCGGGTTGAAGTTATAAACTCCACAATTTCCAATTACATGACTGACACTGTTGTCATTAAAAGTGTGATGTAGTTTATGGCCGCTTCTTCATGAAAATTCTTTATTGCTTAGTTGGTACTTTTAAAATATCACCGATCTATCCTAATAATTTGTCATCAAATATTCTTTTTTGTTTCAAAACTGAACTATCTGCTGCACCAATTTTATGTACCGGTTAAGCACCTTTATAAGAGAAAAGCAATATCCTGTAAATAACTGCCATTCTGAATACCGATTAGTAGATAGAGCCAAATTCATAAAAAACATTTTAATGCCCCAGGCATCCGGCGTACAAGAAATAACGTATGTCAGAATTGCCAAAAAAATATTAATATTGACTTTACTGCTGACTGACCAACAGCCATCCTTAAAACTTGACTGCCATGAACCTCTTTTCCTCAACCGGAAAAATTACTTTTTATATTATTGACTTTCTTAGGGGCACCGACATTCTCGGCACTTTACAGCGGTTAAAAAAAGAACAATATTTACCCGCCGCCACGCTGGAAAGGCTGAACCGGGAACGGCTTGAGCATATTTTTAGGATTGCCCAACAGGGGGCACCTTATTACCGGCCGTTTAATTCGTACGATGAAGTGCCTGTTTTAACCAAGGCCACCATCCGCCAAAATCCCGATGCTTTTTTTGTATCCGGCTTTAATAAAAAACTGGTGAAGAAAACGACGGGCGGCAGCACCGGAATGCCTTTTACTTATTATAACAGCCAACAAGCGCAAAGCCATATTTGGGCGGGCATACTGATGAGCTGGGAAGTAAGCGGTTACCGCCTTGGCGACCGGGTGGCATTTTTAGCGGGCTCTTCCATTATAAAAAGGGGCTGGCAACACAAACTATTTTACGGATTGATGAATGTGGATGTCTTGTATGCTTCGCCCTTGAACCCGCAGGTGATGCAACAATACCTGCAACAACTGCAGCAACGCAAAACAAAACTGGTGTATGGTTATGCCCATACCATCCATACGCTGGCCAATTATATTTTACAACAGGGTGGCGCCCGGTTCCCCCACCTGAAAGGCGTAGTGTGTACGGCAGAAAAACTGCTGCCCACTGCAAGGGCCGCCATTCAGCAGGCATTTGGCGTGGGCGTATATGACCAGTACGGCTGCAACGAAGCCGGTGTGTCGGCCTTTGAATGCGACCATGGTAAGATGCACCTGATCACGTCCCGCTGTGCGTACGAAAACCTGCCCGATGGCTCGCTGGTGGGCACCGACCTGGTGAACGAAGGTTTTGTAATGCTGAAATACCATACCAACGACCTGGTAAAATTTAGTGGTACACCCTGCAATTGCGGCCGCCATTACCCGGTGATTGAATCCGTACTGGGCCGCCAGAACGATGTGGTGGTAGACATGGCCAATAATGTGCTGCACGCTTCTTTTTTCGGGATCGCCTTTGGTAAGGATGATACGGTAACCCAATACCAGATTGCCTATACCCACCGGAGCATTGAAGTAAACATACACAGCAACCACGCAGATGAAGCCACTTACCGGGAAAAGTACCTGCCCATACTTCGCCACCACGCCGCCTTTGAAGAATATGCCATTAAAATGAACGCACCGTTTATACATGCGGTGAATGGCAAGCATAAGGAGGTGGTGGATAACAGGTGAGGTGAGAGAGGTTGCGGGTTATGATTTAGTTGCGGGTTACGGGTTTGGTTTTGGGGGTTTATTTTTGCAGATGACAATTCAGGGCAGTGCCTGATTGGGTTATTGTTTTTTAAAAAATGTTGTTTTGCAGCTTTTTTTGATTGATGGTTTAATTTATACTTCTCCATTTATTATACAGATTACTGAAGGTGTCCATTAACTCTTCGGGGCTTGTTCGGGACTTGTTCGGGTTTGCTTCGGTAAATGGCGAAGGGGTATTGAAGAAGAGTCGAAGAAGGTATGAAGGAGTTAGATATCACATCCGGTAATATACCTTGTATCCATTAAAAATTATCCATTTCAAGCCAGTACCTGACTTGTACCTTCTGTTATCTTTCATACCGGATAATGCTGATTGCATTTTCCTTCAGTTGTAACCTTCCATAAGAATCAGTCTGTTACCGGGTAAACAGTTTATTATTTTATCTGCTAATCTATTCCATTTTAATTTGTAAGAGCAGTTATTACACCATTTATAAACCGTTAAAACACCTGCCTAAAAAGGGTGGTTAAACGGGTTGACTATGCACTTTTGTGTTTGCATATTTGTATCGCAAAATCTTTTCCCCCACCCTGTCAATACTTGTTCTCACATACCCTTCCCAGTTAGCCGAAAAGGGATTTTAGAGTAGGCAATAAATTACCACCTAATGCAAAAACTAATTTTATCATTTACAGTTGTTATGTTATTTACTGCGACAGCATTTTCCCAGGCCATTCCGCCAAGAATAGAAATAATTTCTAAAAGCGACACAATTGCTCCTTTATATACTAAAGCAGCAGTGGCATCACATAAAATAGTATCTGTTAAGATCACTTTTCTTTTGAAGGGAACATTTGACAACAATACCCAGGCAAATAATGAGGTTATCCTGGAAATTGAGAACGGCAGCCTTTCCTTTGCCCCACTTTTTGTTATGGGTGTGCCGGCAGGAAGCACTACCGTTACACTAAGTATTCCGGCGAATGAATGGCCGACAGATAATACACCAAAGGAATACATCCGAACGGTTGATCTGACAATACCCGGAGTAACTTCACGACTTACATCAAATGAGATCGGACAAATAATTATCCAACATCACCGGTCTGATTTACATAAACTCATATTTTCAAATGATGCAGAAACACTGGACACCAAATACCAGCCAAACAAACCCTTCTGGATAGAAGTAGGATCTAATTTTGATTTGATTGACGGACTGAAACCCAATAACCCTTTTTTTGGTGTCTTTTTTCATAAAAGGGATATCAGGCCATTGAAAAAAAATGCCGCTGCTCTTCCAAATAATGCTCATAAAAATATAGGCGTCTTTGCCGGCGTATTTGAATCGAGGGCCATTTCAACTGTTTCCAGCGAAGATTT